>NZ_JAUBRM010000024.1:0-84351 GCF_036701905.1 Microcoleus sp. MON2_D5 | reverse complement strand
ATCCTTTCTCTGCGCTGTGCTTATCTCAATGGTCAACTTTCCACTTGATATATGTGCAAAACTGAGATGCACCCGAAACACATCGCCATTCAGTGCGATCGCGCCAAATTTGAAGCCAACAAAATACCGATTTTTATCTCTCTTAAAACCTTTGCTGAAATCGCTAATGTTGACTTATTAGAATATATCAGCGACGAATTTGCCAGTTGCGGAGTTGAGGCGCGATCGCAAACTGAATTCGCACTTAGTCAAGGCAGAGGGCTGATTTTGCTGGACGGCTTAGATGAAGTGCCAGAATCAGATAGCGATGCAGTCGTCAGACAGATTCGTCATTTTGCCGGAAAGTATTACAACAATCAGTTTATTATTACCTGTCGAATTGCCGCTTCTAAGTACAGATTTCACGAAGAAGGATTTACCAATGTTGAGGTAGCCGATTTTAATAACAAGCAAATCGCTGCCTTTGCTCGCAATTGGTTTGTGGCATTTTCCCAGAATGTGGAGGCAGGGAAAGCTTTAGCTTCTCAATTTGTAGAGCAGCTAAAAATGGGTAAAAATCAGCAAATTCGAGAACTGGCAGTAACGCCTATATTGTTGAACTTGAGTTGTTTAGTATTCCAAGCCAAAGCAGATTTTCCATCGAACCGAGCCAAGTTGTATGAGGAAGGACTGGAAATTATGCTCAGAAAATGGGATGAAACGAGAGGCATTGAACGGGATGAAGTTTATCGCGATTTGAATTTGTGTCGCAAGAAACATTTACTTGCTTTTGTTGCAGCTATTACTTTTGAGCGGGGTGATTACTTTTTTGAAAAACATCAACTTCAACAAGTGATTGCCGATTATCTGGCTAATTTACCCGATGGCACAAATGACCCCATTCAGTTGGAGATCCATAGTGAGGTTGTCCAGAAGGCGATCGAGGCACAACATGGATTATTAGTGGAGAGGGCAAGAGGGATTTATTCGTTTTCTCATCTAACATTCCAAGAGTATTTCACTGCTATAAAAATAGTTAATAATTCCGATTCACAAGCTTTGGAAAAACTGGTCAGCCACCTGACCGAGAAGCGTTGGCGAGAAGTATTGTTCTTAGCAGTTGGGATGTTGCAAAAAGCTGATGATTTTTTACGGTTAATGAAACAACAAGTTGATGGACTTGTCGCTGAGGATGAGCAGTTGCAGCAATTCCTACTGTGGGTAAATCAAAAATCCCTTTCTGTTGATTTTCCGTACAAACCTGCGGCAGTGAGATTCTTTTACTTTTCCCTTCTTCCATGCCTTGAGCTTGCTCTTAATCGTAACCCTGAACGTTTCCTTGACCCAGCCCTTTACCTTGCCGTTAAATATACCTTTGACCCTGCTGTTGAAATTACCCTGGACCTTGTTCTTGACCTTGCCATTTTGCCTCTACTCGACGGTGCTATTGACCCAGCCCTTAGTCTTGCCCACGACATTCTTCTTATCCCTCTTGTTGAACCTGAATTAATGCAAGCACTGCAAGAACTTAAGAAACAGCTACCTCAGCCAGATGGTGACAAGGAAATATTTAGGAAATGGTGGCAAGCTAATGGACAAGTTTGGACTAGCGAATTAAGAAAAATCATCATTTCCTATCGCAATATAGGTCACGATTGGCAATTTAGCGAACAGCAGAAGTCATTGCTGAGGAAGTATTACGATGCTAATAAAGTGCTGGTATATTGCCTCAATAGCGCTTCTAATGTATCTCCTGCTGTGCGGCAGGAAATTGAAGGAACATTGCTGTTGCCGATCGCACATCTCCAAAAAACCGGTGACCAGGGCGATCGCCCGCTCTAATTCCACTCGCTACCCACTCCCATATTAAGATGCGATCGCCCCACAATTCCTCATTAAAAGCCAGGAAAGTGTCAAAGGATATATCCACCTTGAAAAATTGGGAAAAATGGCAAAAAGCCCCCTTTTTTAGGGAGCTTAGTTAGCGACTTCAGTTATGCTCAAAACAGAAATCCTACTGCGCCTTTGGCAATTACTTTTGAGGGGTTGCTACACGAACTTTGGGAATATCCATTATCGGTGCATTCACCCCAAGCATCAAATCGTTAGGATTAACAATCTCCACCAGAGGCTCGTTCAAAGCCATAATCAAACCGTCCGATTCACCCGAAACGGGCGATCGAGCAAACTGGGGAGCAAACAATTGGCGCTCGCCACCGACACCAGACACTAGCGCAATCAACAAAGCTGCGATCGCACCTCCACCCAAAATCCAAGTTTGTTTCGGCTTGCGTTCCACCCGCTGCAAAACCTTCGTCGCCAACTCTTGTGCAGATTGTTCCGAAGCAGGCACCGGCATTGCCTGAAAACTCTGCTGCATCATCAGCAGTCGCGAGTACAAACGTTTCGTAGTGGGGTCATTTGTCAGCCACTCCTCAACTTGCCGACGTTCTGTCGCCGTCACTTCGCCGTCGAGGTAAGCACTCAGCAATTCAAAGCGATCGCGCATCATAGTAGTTACATTCCCCTGGGGATAAGTGTTGTTAGCTTGAGTTTCAGCGAGTGAATCCCCGATACCTTGCTGATTCTGATTTTTATCCGATTCAAAGTTATAATTCATATTTCAAAATTGCTTTAATTGGGGGAAGGATGCCCTCGTGATTAGAATGATTTACTGCTTATTTATATTTTAAAAGAGAAGTTTTGATGTGACAGCAAACATCACCAAACCTTCTTGACCGGCCTCTAAAAGCACTATTGCTAATTACCATCGAGATATTTTTGCAATTCCAACTGCAATCTTTGGCGAGCTCTAGCAATTCTCGACTTGACAGTTCCCAAAGAAACTCCAGTCATTTCGGCTATTTCCTCATATGCTAAACCTTCAATTTCTCTTAAAACAATTGTCGTGCGGAATACTTCCGGCAAATCGGCGATCGCCACCCGCAACTGGTCGTAAAATTCTCTAGTCGTCAAATCTTCATCAGGCCCCGGACTGTCGGCCGGAATTTCCCAATCTACCTCGCCATCTTCCAGAGCACGGGGTACGTCCAACGACAGCGGAGTTCGCACCCGCTTGCGCTTCCGCAACTCATCGTAAAACAAATTAGTGGCGATGCGGCTCAGCCAGCCCCGAAATTTAACAGGCTCTTGCAAGCGGTTAATATTGCGGTACACTCGAATCCACACTTCCTGAGCCAAGTCTGCTCGGTCTTGCCAGTCAGGGGCCAAGTGATAGAGAACCCTGTCTACGTGGGACTGATACCGCTTCAACAGTTCTGAAAAGGCAGTGCTCTCAGGTCGATTTCCTTCCTGACAACGCAATACCAAGTCATAATTAGAGAGTTTTTCGGCTGGCAATTGCACTCTTTGAACGGTCGCCACAACCGCAGACCAGGACACGGAAATAAAGTCGCTCATCGGTGGAATTGGCTCATCGAACATTCCACACTTTTTGACGGTAGCAGATCCCGATTGGTTCCCGCGCTCGGAAACTGCGATCGGCTTCAGTCATGAAACAGTCAATGACTGCTGACTGCTCACTAATGCCCGACAACCTCGCACGCTCCAATACTAACCCAACTGCTCGAACCGTCGGCCCAATGTTCCTTTTTCCAAATCGGTACATTGTGTTTTAGCGTATCTATCGCGTACTGGCAAGCTGCAAAGGCCTCCCCCCGGTGGGGACAGCCAACAGCCACCAGTACGCTGATTTCGCCCACCTGCAAGTGTCCGACTCGGTGGTGAATGGCGACCCGATTGACATCGGCCCACTGGCGGCGGATTTCCGTAGCGATTTGCTGGAATACTCGCACGGCCATAGGTTCGTAGGCTTGATATTCTAGGGAAACTACAGCTTGACCGTCAGTTTGGTTGCGGACTGTACCGCTCATCATTACCACGGCTCCGTTCGCCGGGTCATCTGCCAAAGCGTATATTTCCTCTACAGACAACGGCGCTAAGGTAATGGCGAAGCTGTCTGATTCATGGCGTTGAGGAATTGTGCCGATCGAAAGTGCAGCGCTAGAGTTCATTGCCAAAGAAGTGGTGGTGGAGAAGTTAATTGATCTTGACACAAATCAAGTCGCGATCGATCTTGCATCGTTGTCCGGGAAACGGGGTGGCTAATGTTGAGACCCATCTCGTAGCACGGGCGAGGGCCCGACGCCATCACCCCGAACTTTTGTACCAGTGCGATCGGCTACAATATAACTCGCCCCAACCAAATTAAGAGCGTGATTGAAGACGAGCAGGATGCTTGTTCGATCAAATTAACTGCCGATATTGCTGTAGCAACTCAATAAATAAGCACACCCCAATAAGTAGTGTCATTCGTAACTCGGTACAAGCAATCTCAAACCCCAAGCGATTACTTTGTTCCCTTTTGAATGACACAGTTAACTTTAATTCGGTCCTCCTACTTATCGGTGTAGCCAAAATTTTTAGCAGCAGATGTAAACTTTATTTATTTTTTTGTTCCGGAAAGCTACTTAGATGACATGATATACCTGTGCAGGGTTGAGGCAAATTGGCGGATACTAGACAAAAGCAAAATCGTAACGCCCTCATGTGCCTTATATGAAACATAAGTTAATAGTTTGGGCTGTTAATGGAGGTTTCGACCTGAGTCTGCACCAATAAATGTTAACAACAATCACGAGGAAACTATGGAAGCACTAGCATTGAGCCACTCTTTTGTTGCTTATGAATCTCCAGAGTCCGAACTCCAAGTCAAGTCGTTAGATCAACTGGGCTTGAAAATTCCTAATTCTGCATGGATAGGCGTTGCAGGTATGGCAGTAGCTTTATCTGTTCTGAGTGTCGGTGGCGAAGCCCAGGCCGCTTGCTACTCCCGCTGCGGCAAGAAAAGCCATCACGGCCATCACAGCTACGCCAAAGTTGTCACGAATGGCGGCCGACTGAATATCCGCAACCGCCCCGATAGCTGTTCTCATGTAATCGGCAAGTTATATTATGGAGACCACGTAAAATTGACCGGTCGTTACAAACACGGCTGGGCCCAACTGAAAGGTGGTGGCTGGGTGTCTGCGTCCTGGCTTTCCTAACTCTTAACTAGAGCAATTTACATTTCTAGAAAGAGTTTTAATCGTTACCCGGTCATACTGGGTAACGATTATTGTAAAGAGGCGATCGCTCCTGAAAATAATCGAATATCCGAAATTCATTACTAACAACTAACAGCCTAAACTTTACCCCCGCCGATTAGATAAAGTAATGCCATCCGCACCGCCACGCCGCTGGTAACTTGCTGAGAAATCAGGCTAAACTGGGCATCGTCCATCAAATCCGAACTAATTTCCACGCCACGGTTAACCGGGCCCGGGTGCAACACCTTCACATCCGGCTTGCAGAGTTTGAGCCGATCGCGCGTAATCCCGTACAAAGAATGGTACTCTCGTAAACTCGGCAGCAAATGGTCGCTCATCCGTTCCTTTTGCAGCCGCAAAGTCATCACAAAATCAGCATCGGCCAAAGCAGGTTCAAGCTGCCAGTGCAAAAATAACTTGCCTTCCCTACCATCACCACACTCAGCAAACAACAGCGGCAGCAAAGTCGGCGGCCCAGCCAAATGAACCTCTGCCCCAGAAGCCGTTAGACTCCAAATATTAGACCTAGCGACTCGCGAATGCAAGATATCCCCCACCACAGCAATTTTTTTACCCGCTAAAAGTTCCAGCCGCGGACGTTCGGTATCTAACAGAGTACAAATAGTAAATAAGTCTAGCAAACCTTGTGATGGGTGTTCGTGCTGGCCGTCTCCTGCATTGAGAACGCTCACTCTCGAACCCAAGCGATCCATTTCCGAAGCAATTGTGCTGGGAACTCCAGCTTGTTCGTGCCGGATCACCATCAAATCCGTTCCCATCGCCAGATAAGTCTTAGCCGTGTCCAGAATAGTCTCCCCCTTCGTCAGAGAAGAACTTCCCGGGGTAAAATTCAGCGTATCCGCTGAGAGTCGCTTCGCCGCCAACTCAAAACTATTGCGAGTCCGGGTAGAAGGTTCAAAAAACAAATTCGCGACCACTTGACCCTGCAGGGCAGGCACTTTCTTCGTGCGGCGGCCGAGCACCTCCCGAAAACTGGCTGCAGTTTGCAGCACCGTATCGTATTCGTCCGAGGTAAAATCAGCCAGAGTGAGAATGTGTCGCCTTGTCCAAGTCATACAATTTTAGATTTGAGATTTGAGATTTGAGATTTGAGATTTACTGAATCAAGACGGACGATGGGTTTGAACCTTGCCTGCGGGCCCGCGTGGGGCAGCCTAGAATGTTCGATCGACATTTAGGGGTGGCGATCAACAGTATCCAACAATTTTTGATCGCTTTTGCGGTGAGTAGAGTTATAATCAGTTTATGTAGCTCAGACCCCACTCTCACAGCGAACCCAGCGTCGAAGGTGAAACAGGTGTGGTTTACCCGCAGGAAAGCGGAAATTACGCTGTAGCAGCGAAAGAGCAGTAGTTGCAGTTTCTCCTACGCAAACTCAGCCTTGTCAAGAACAAGCCGAACGTAGCCCTTGCATCTGCCACTATGTGGAAACAACGATGTGAAAACAATCGAGGCGGCAAACCTCCCACTGTCGATCGACAGCATATAGCGGGACAATTTAAAGATGATTAATTCTTTGAAGTCGGTCTTGACTCTTCAGTCCTGCTTATAGCCCCTTGTCAAAACGAACAGTGTTAAGATACAAGTTGAATATGTAGCTTCCCGACAAAAATCTACACGTATCTTGGCGAGACTGTTCTTAGCGAAACTGCGGTAACAAGTGTGAGCTGGGAAGTTGTAATTACACAAGATTTAAACAATTCAAGAGGTATTATGAGCCAGCAGGTTATACAGCCGATGGTTAAGTTCCAGCGTCAGGTGCATTCTCTTGTCACGTCTGACATTATCAAGCCCACAGACAGTATTTGGAAAATAGCTCTGCTTTACGGCGACGAATGGCCGTACTGGAAACAGCAATTGCTAGAGTTTGATTTTTCTATGCAAGACCCCGTGAGCGAGTTGATAGCTGTAGAAGCTTGGGACGAGGAATAACAGAGGAGACGGAGGACTGGGGTGTCGGAGAGAAATTTCGAGGCGATCGGGTAAATTTTATTTCAGCAATTTCCGTTGCTAACTTCTTCCCTCTTCCCTCTTCTCTCTACCCTTTGCCATCTTCCTAATGACATTTGACTTGTGACATTTGACTTCTAACTTCTGTTAAACGGAAGCGGCTAAAGCTCGAGCTAATTGTTGAGCAGTTTGAAAGCGATCCCCAGGCTTAGCTGCCGTGGTTCGCAAAATGATCTCCCGCAGCTTGGGGGCGATCGTCGGAATATTTTCGAGCTTAAACCCGTAACCTCCAGCTATTTTCCCGTAAAAGTTTTGAGGGCTTTGGGCCGTCAGCAAAAAAATCAAAGTAGGCCCAATAGCATATAAATCCGACTGAGGGAGAGGCTGTCCCCGGTCTTGTTCTGGTGCGGTGTAGCCTTCAACGCCGATGCGAGTCCCTGGAGGAGTGCCGATTTCTTTAACGGCACCAAAATCCAGCACTGTAATGCAATTGTCGCGGTGGCGCACCAGCAAATTAGCAGGTTTAATATCCCGGTGGACGATCGGGGGTTTTTGAGAGTGAATGTAGTCCAAAACCTCACAGGTTTGGATCATCCACTCTATTGCTTGTTGGGGAGCAACAGGGCCGCGGTTGTAGATGCGTTTTTCTAAATCCTCGCCGTGGAGCATTTCCATCACCAAGTATTTTTTCCCCCCTTCCACAAAAAAGTCAAAAAACTGAGGAATTCCCTGATGGTGGAGGGCCTTGAGAGTTTTAGCTTCACGTTCAAACAGTTCTTGAGCTTTGACTATTTGAGCCATGTCAGCATTCATTTCCTTGAGAACTACCAGAGAAGCTGCGGGGGAACTTCCCGGTTGTTGAGCTTTTGCTTTATCTCGATCCCAGGCTAAAGTAGTTGTTCCCATACCCCCTTGGCCCAAAGTTCGCAGCACTTGGTAGTGGCGCACCGTGCGATCGACTTTAATCGGTTCGCCGCAGTGGATGCAGAATAAATTCCCCGGCGGGTTTCCCGCATGGGTACACCTCGGGGGGGCGAGATTGACGGTGGGGTTCGCCTCAATCTTGCCGCCGACTTCAATAGTAATAACTTGGAAATGCAGAATTGGGCCGCCCCGCGCCAACTGGATCAGGGCACCGTCGGATATCCAACCCTGAGACATGAGAATACCGTTTACCAAAGTGCCATTTGTCCCCGAATTGACTAAGTACCACTGACTGGCTCTCCCGTTATTAACTCTTTGCAGTTCCAGATGCTGCCGCGACACTAGAGCATTAGGGATCACAACGTGATTGTCTGGAGAGCGGCCGATGCGAATAATGGATTCGCTCTCGAAACTCCACTGTTGCAGGGGGGTCTGTTTTTCTGGGTCTAAAAGAGTCAGCAGCATTTTTGATGGATGTGGTTAATCTGCTAATAACTAGCAGGAGTTGCCCCGCTTCTGGCTGGGCAATTCTTTTGCCCAGCGCCAACTGTAATAGCTGGCTATTGAACGAGGAACTAATAACTAGCTCTGTTGCAGCGTTTAACCGTAAATTTACTAGAAATCGATCTGTTGCATCGTTCGCGTAATAGGTATTATTACTATGATTTCAGCCCTTAGCTTCATCAAATCTTGATTAAAGCACATTTTTTATTAAATGTTGCATAAAGATGCTATTGCTTTCTCATTTTTGTAAAATATTTTCCATATTATTGCTGATAAATAAATCGAGCTTTTTACCCAAGCATCTCTACTTAATCCTATCAAAATTAAGGACGGAATAACAATGACTAAAAACTTACAATAAATGGCTGTTGCTGCTGCTATTTTGGGATTGGGGGCGACCGCAGTCAAATCTGCAGAGGCTGCATCAGTGAAATTAACTTTTTTTCAGGACACGGACACTCCTGTAGCTGTAGGCTCTTTCAGCTATGATGAATCGACTCCTTATGAAGCTATTTTTCCGTCAAGAAGTGTGGGAACACCTCCTTTAGAAATTAAGGCCAGCGATAAATGGTTTCTAGTACAGGATTTTGCGGTAAATTTACTCGGGCTGTTGTGGAACTTGTCCCAGGCTACAGTTGGCGACAGGGGTACAAGGCTTTCACCTTTCTTGTGGGCACCGTTTGACCGACCTCAATTACAAGTTCTTACGGCAAGTTTTTCCCCTTTCGGTTCCGAAGAACCCAATCTGTGGGGAAATTGGGCATTTGGAAATATACGAACACCTCCAAATCTGGTCATATTTGGGAATAGCGACGGGCCAGGATCTAGAATGAGCTGGCTGCAAAATGGTTTCCAATCAAACGGAAGCTACCTCAACAGCGGATATGTAATAGCAGAGGAAGTCAAGCCTTGCTCTGAAAACTCAGAGGCTGTTCCTGAACCTGGAACAATGGGAGGTTTAACTCTGGCAGCGGCTGGCTTGGGCTACGCCAAGAAAAAGTTTGGAGCATCCAAATTCTAAAATCGAAATGCGCCTACCTGCGCCCGAATGATAATTGCCGTGATATTGTCGTGACCGTTGCGTTTGTTACCCAGTTCAATCAACTGGGCAACTCCCTGGTCGAGATCGGCTTGGGGATTGAACAGAGGTTCGAGAGTGTTTTGCCAGTGAGTTTCCAACAAATCATTATCTGTCAAACCGTCGGAGGCCAAAATCAACAAAGTATCTTCGCACAAGTCTAAAAACTGCACGTCGGGCTTGAGAAAATTACTGTCTCGCGGGCCGATGGCTTGAGTTAGTTGATAGGCGTCGGGACGGGCATAAGCAGTTTCCGGGTCAACCCCGCGCTTTATTTCGCGCTGCCCTACTTCGTGGTCTGAGGTGATTTTTTCTAGGGTTTGTCCCTTTCTCAGTCGGTAGAGGCGGCTGTCGCCGACGTGGGCAACGGCGAATTTGGTGTCTTGAACTAAGACTGCGACTAGAGTTGTACCCATGCGGGCGCTGCCGGAGCGTCCGTCCTTTTGATTGATTTCAAAGATGGCTTTGTTGGCTAGCAGGACTCCCTCGCGGATGGTGTCTGCAGGAGGTAGCTGATTTTCCCAACTGGTTTGAAAAAATTCTCTGAGGGTTTCAGCAGCTAGTTGACTGGCTACTTCTCCCCTCTCGTGTCCGCCCATGCCGTCGCAGAGAATGTAAAGCCCTTTGGTTTGAAATATGCGACCGAAGGAGCTTTCGAGTTTGTTGAGCTGAGTCCAGATGCTGAAGAAGTCTTCGTTGTGGTCGCGCGTGCGGCCAACATCGGTGAGACCTGCGTCTTCTAAGCTGTAAATCTGGACTGGCATGGGCTGGGTTAAGACCTCGCCAACGTCGGGGGGGGACTGGTCTGGGCTGCGGAAAGGCCCGCGCGTCGGGGTTGAGGTTGGTGAAGGTGCGGGTTGGATTTCGATGGGAACAGTTTCTAGGCGCGATCGCAATTCTTCGATTGTGTTAATCTCGCCTCTGTACATTTGTTGCAGCAGTTCGAGCAAGGCGCCAAACTGAGTGCGACCATCGGACTGGCTAAATATCACCTGCCACAATTGCCCCAAATCTACCAGTTGCAGGTTGGAGCCGGCGGGTTCGGGATAGAGGTATTGCAGTCGCAAAGAAGCCAAGGAAAAGGAAGAGTCGGGGTTGACTCGCAAGTTTGTCAGTTCCAACAAGCTTTGCCGACAGCGCCAGGGTTCTAGGGCAGCCCACAGTTCTGTCATTTCGTGCAGCCAGTATAAAATTTGCTGGGTGGAAGTTTCGGGTCGATTCCACCGTTCTACCAGCAGCGGCCATTGGGAGCAGTCTTCTAGCAGCAGCACTGCCTGTTCGTTGTCTGACCAGCTATCGTGAATGACTGGCAGGTTTTGAGAGAATTGCCACCGCAGTGCCAGATAAGGTTCAGCTATGCCTTGGCACAGCTCTGCTAAGGCGGAATTGGTTGAATTTTCTCCGCGTTTGATTACTGCGCTATAGGGGGATGTTCGTCTGGCGACGCTGGCCGAGTTGGCTGCTAGCATGGCTTTTAGGGGTGACATTTCCAGCGGCTGACAGTCCAATACTGTTACTGCTACTGTGTCTGAGCGTTTTCTCGGCGGCACGGTTTCTAGGAGTTGGTAGCGCTGCTGAGTGTCTAAATAAGCTCCGGCTGGCTGGGAAGGTATTAAATATTCTGAATTGGGGACGGGGAATTGTGGAGATTGGGGGGAGAGGTCAGCTATGTTTGGGCTGTCGGGGTTCTCGGTTGCTTCCTGGATTTGTTGAGGGTGTGGTGCGGTTGTAAAATTCTGCTCAGGTGGGGTTCTTTGGCGCTCTGGTGCTGTATTAGAGCTTTTTTCTGTTGTTTGAAAGGATGCTGGTGCGCTCGCCCCCACGGCTACCACAGCGTCAATTTCTGGGCTGCTGAATTCGGGGACTTCGGTCAGTGCAGAAGTTGGTTCTACGGCTGTTTGGGGTTCGGCTGGGGTGGTGATTTCTGTTTTAATCGCGTCTGTGATTGGTTCAGCAGAGTTTTGGGGCGATGCGATTTCTGGAACCATCTCTGGTTTTTGGGGAAATTCGGCTGGGGGTAGCGTGGATTCGTCTGGCTCGACTGCTGGAAAATTCGATCGACCGCAGATAATGGCCCGCCACACTTGACCTGTTGCGACGCCGCAATTCTGACATTCTTTGGCGCTAAAAGCGACTTGGGCACCGCATTCGTGGCAAGGTTTGTAAATTAGGGAATTTCCGCATTGTTGACAAAACTTGTTTGGATTGGGATTTTCAAATTGGCAGCGGGGACAGAGAAGCATAGGGGTTTTAAATTGGAGATGGGCGATCGAGTTTGGCGGTGGGGAGTTTTGGGTTTTGGGCTGTGAGTTAGGAGTTATAAGTTTTGGCCCTGACTCGCAACGGATAACTCCCATGGCCCTATGCCTTATTTTATCGGGATGAATTCAGAACTCAGATATTTCTTAGAACTGAGATGTGGCCTCCGTGTCAGGAATAGGCCTGTTAAGCCACATCTACAAAAACCTCTCTCGCTTCACAGGCGAGAAAGGCAGCCCCACCGGCGGCAGCGAGTGCGGGCCCGACAAGAAAAGTTATCTCATGAGTGGAACTGTCATTCTGGCTATGCTTAACAATGGTGCTAGATATCAGTTAGAAGGGATTTGCTGTAGAATCTTCTTGGAAAACGGTCTCTCGGGCGATCGACACAATGGTGGAGAGGGGTACTTCACAGAAATATTTCCGCCGGAATTGTTCTTCGGAGACTGCTGCTAGGAATTGCGCTGCAAAACGCGCGGCAATCGGGGAATTTGGCACTGAGAATTGAATGGATTGGCTATCTAATAAGGGTTTGGGGATTTGATCGGGCGCGTCTTGCTGCTGTGCGGTTTCGGGTTTTCTGGCAATGTGGAAAGCTCGATCGCGGTAATGGATTTGGAAACCGAGATATGTTAAGGTTTTGAACCCTAGTTGCAGCGATGTGTCGCTGATGCCGAGTTTTTGGCGGAGTTGCTGTCTGGTGACGGGTTTGTTGGTGCGGCTGAGGTATTTGGCGATGCCGATTAGCTGTTGGCAGATTTGCTGTGGGGGTACGAGTGGGGGTAATGTATAGGCGATCGCGAGTTTTTTCTGAGTGTACTGTGCTTGCCGAAACCAGATCCGCAGTTCGTCCCAGCTTGCGGGGCATTCTTTGAGGACGATCGAGTTTTCGCGATCGACCTTTTCGGAATTGTAAACTAGATTGTCGATCGGCATTTGAGATTCTAAGTTTGTGCTAGCGCCTACTAACTCTTCATCGTTATTTTTATTGCGCCAGTCTACAATCCAATCTATTGGAGTCTGAGAATTTATTTGGTTTTCTTCCGTGCGTTCCCGCACTGATACGAGGCGGACTTCATACCGCGATTTGTAAGTATTAAAATCGAGTTCGACTGTGACATCGCAGCGGCCTTGGGGAACTTCGTTTTGATTGTGTCCCCACCAAATGCCGGGAAATCCCGTATCGCTAGATTCGTCCCTAATTGTAAATTCTGTTTTGATATATTCTACTTTTTGCCCTTTCAAATCCTTAATTTTTTGATTCCAAAGATTCTCAAACCAGCAGTTTTCAATCAGCAATTTGGGTGCGGGGTTGCCCATACCGCAAGGTTCGAGCAATTTTAGTTCTTGAAATAAGTCTTTGCCTAATTCGGAGACAGTAATTTTTAAGTCGGCTTGAATGGGGGCTGCTGTTAAACTATCGGTGCTGTATTGTTGTCGCAGTTGCTGATTTACCGCATCTGTAAATAGGGGGATATTTTCAACGGGGAGACTCAATCCGGCGGCGAAAGGATGACCGCCAAATCTGTGCAATAAATGCGCTTGATCTTTGACTAATTGGTAAAGGTCGATTTGATTGGCGGAACGGGCGGAACCCCTGGCAATTTTGGATGGGGAAAGTGTTGGTGATTCTGAATCTAAGAAGGAGGTAAATTGCATTTCCGGGGAATTTTCATTAATTTTTTCGCTTCCTTCTGTGCTGAATAAAATCACGGGGCGGCCGTATTCTTGGGCGATTTGTCCCGCTACTAATCCTAATACTCCTACGGGCCATTGCGGATCGCTGAGGACGATGACGCTAGTAGTTGAAAGGTCGAGTTTGGCTAGTTTGTTAGCGGCATCTTTGGCAACATCTTTTTGTAAAGATTTACGTCTGCTGTTGGCAATTTCGGTTAAATTTGCTAGTTCTTCGCAGCGTTTTTTGTCGCGGCTGGTGAGGAGTTCTACGCAGAAGCTGGCGTCACCTTGAATGCGGCTGACGGCGTTGATTCGGGGGCCGAGGCCGAAGGAAATGTCGGTTGGGCGATCGCCCGATCTTTTGCACAGTTCGAGCAATTTTGCAACTCCCGGCCGGGTGGGATTTGCGATTTGTTTTTGCAGTTGTTGGATGCCGATTTGTGCTAGGTAGCGGCTGTCTCCTGTAAGTTGGACTAAATCGGCAATTAAGCCGATCGCTACTAATTCTAATAAATCTGTTAGCGGGCGCTGCGGAATATCCGGTAATGTGTGATATAATGCTTCAACTAATTTGTAGGCTACTCCCACTCCTGAGAGGTTAAATAGTTGGTGGTTTGGGGGAAAGTAGCGGGGATTGATAATGGCTGTAGCTGGCGGGCGATCGTCTGGTAATGTATGATGGTCGGTAATAATTGTATCGATGTTTAAGCTAGTCGCATATTCGATTTCGGCGATGTTTGTACTGCCGGTATCGCAGGTAATAATTAAGCTAATTCCCGATTTTGCTAAGGCATCTATTCTCGGAATGTTGAGCCCGTGAGATTCGGTTAAGCGGTTGGGAATGTAATAAGTTAGTTGCTCGTCTTGAGCAAAAAATTCTCCCAGTCCGTCCCAAAGTACGGAAGTTGAGGTAATACCGTCGGCGTCGAAGTCTCCCCAAATTGCGACTTTTTCGCCGCTGTTTCGTGCTTGCTGGATTCTTTCTATCGCCCAGTTCATTTCTAGTCCGAATTCAAAGGGACTTGCTGGTTGGTAAAGTTGGGGATTTAAGAAACCGGGTATTTGTTCGGGGTTTTGAATTCCTCTATACCACAGAAGTGTGGCGGCATAGTTTCCGGGGAGTTCTGGTGCATGGTTCCTGACAGCTTCTATCAGCCAAGCTGGGGGTTGGGGTAAGGGTTGATTTTGCCAGTTTTGAGGAGTTTCTGTCATTCGATTTTAGATTTTAGATTTTAGATTTTAGATTGTGACCACAGATGAATCTAGGGGCTTGTTTGTATGTTAAATAAGACTTACGCGAGTCACTGGTTCCCCGGCTCTGCCTGGGAACCCATTTCCAGAGGCTGTGCCTCGCTTACGATCGGGAAAATAGGAGGCAGAGCCTCCCTATCGGCGTTACTAGGCTCTGCCTGGTAACGAGTAAAATTGGGGGGGTTTGTTTATATATTAAATAAATATTTCGTCGATTATAGCAAGATTTGGTAGCCAATCCGTGGGAGTTTCTGCTGCAAGATTGGGTAAGAAAGCTGTGTTGTCTGGTGTGCGGTTGCAGCGAGTGGCAAATTGACAGGAATCGCAAAGATTGGAACTAATTTCTACTTGGGGTAAGAATTCGCCGCCTTCGGTATAGCGCTGTCGCCAGTCGGTTAGCTGCTGCAATAGGTGGGTTAAATCTTGTTTTGTGCGTTCGTGTTCTGTTTGGCTGTAATAAAATGTGAGTTTTTGTGGCGGTTCTTCTCCTTGCAATTGTACGAACCAGTATGTCATAGATACTTGTTCGGGGGAATAGTCGCTGGTTTCTACTAAGACGTATAAATAGAGGCGAGTTTGCCAACTTTCGGCTATCCATTTTGATTTTTGAGGGCGGGGATAGGTTTTCCAGTCGAGAATTTGGGCTGCGTTTGGTTCTGCTATTAGCAAGTCATAGATAACGGTGAATAGGTAGTCTTGGAAAATTAGGGTGCGGGGGTGTTCGGCTTGGCGAAAAATTCGATCGCTCTCTTCTGAATTGGCGAAGAGTTCGGGTGCGGTGTTGATAAATGCTGCCACACAGCGTCCCAGTTCGGGGTCTTGTTGGATGATAAATTCAATGGGAAGTCCGAGTTCTCGCTGCTGCATTAATAGGTGAAAGTGGCTTCCCCATGTGAGTTTTTCTTTGTGTTCTGGGGAGGCGGTGGTGGCTAGGAGTTCTAGGTAGCTGTGTTGGAATTTGCGGGGGCATTCTTCGAGAATTTTGAGTTGGGTTTGCGAGAGTCGGAGCATTTTTTTGTGTGATTTTGTGGGTTTGGGGTAGGGTTTTGTGATACTAATTATTGCAATAAAACACGGCGGTTGAAACCGCTACTATACAAACGAAGTTTCTCTCGCTTGAGACTAAAAAATAAAGATTGACGAGCGATGTAGTCTACAATTTGCTCGATGTCTTGAATTGCGGGTTCGGTGAGGCGAAATTGGGGAGTCATGCTTCTGATGAACTGTAGCGCGATCGCAGGTTGGCGCGGATTTGTGCGATTGCGATTGCACCGTCTACGACTTCACCACGTTGGGATGCTTGCTGGCCAATCAGTGCGTCTCGTTGAAGTTCTTGCAGTCGTCCTTGATAAATGTCTTCTTGTTGTTCCAGGAGTTGAATGGCTGCGAGGATTACTTCGATCGCACTTTTGTATTTGCCAGTCGTGAGTTGACGCTCCACGAGGGCTTCGACTTCAGGTGACAAAACAATTTGCATGGCGCTTGAGAGGAGAAGTGTTGATTCTATTGTAGGCGATTCCCTACGGGATAGCTGCGCTCGTGCGTACTTCAGTTATATTGTTTTGGATTAACGGGCGATCTTAATTTACTCACAAATCATATAGCAAGCCTATATGATTTGTGAGAATTTACCATAACTGTGAAGCTTGGGCAAATCAAATATCTGATAATGAGTAACTAACTCAAATATATATAGCAATCCTGTAGGAATTGTGAACAACTTGCATGGGTAATGCCCCCGTGTCTACCTTACTCTTAGAGGGGCAACCACGGGGGGTTAATCCTACTTTTAGTCTGGTTGCAAGTCAAAGACTACGACAAGCGTTGCTTGAGGCATCAGTTGACGCAGGCACAGCAAGTGTCCGTCAGCATCCGATCGACTGCGAAATCGCCCCACAACCGCCCGCTGCATACTGGGCATGAGTTTGGCGATCGCCCAAGGGTACAGCCGTTTTTGGTACGCGATCGCCCCAGGATTCGCTGCGAATCCCTGTTGATAACCGTTTTGTGGCATGATGGTTTAGTATCCTCTCTGGACTACAGGAAAGGGCGTTAGTAAGTCTCTTGCCGGAAATCGACTAACGCCTCTACTACTATGATTAAACACCAAACTCACCTTGTGTGTCAATACTTGGCGCTAAATATTAACAGTTATTATATTAAAAGGTTTATTCAGCTATGGATTTGAGAGCCTTGAGAGAACGTGCAGGGCTGACAATCTTAGACGTAGCACGGGAACTAGAATGCGCGGAGTCTTCTATTCGCAACTGGGAAAAAAGCCGAACCTTGCCAAAGATGGAAGTTTGGCAAGTATTCCGAATGCGAGATTTGTATCGATGTAGCGAAGCGGAGTTGGTCCTAGCTGTCAGAAAGTCAATGCCGACGGAAAAGAAAGAACAGACAAAACTGACGGATTAACAATACTTATGCAGTCTTGAAATGTTTGTTAAAGTAATAGATTTTATTTTTTCAACCGCAGATGAACGCGGATAAACGCCGATGAAATTGCGATCGCACTTAATCACACATCACACAATCACTCTTTTGTCAAGACAAAAACACTTTCTTTATTCCCTCGTCCAATCCGCAAATCCTTATCCAAATAAGTGATATCCAGCCATCCCTGCTGTTCGCGAGTATCCAGCCCGATATCTACTGCAGCGAACTTTTTCCCCGACTCAATCTCATTGATAAACTTAACCGGAGATTCATAGCCAATCAACCTACTTAAACCGAAAATCGACCGCTCAAACTTGATCTGCACTCGGCGTTCGGAAGTTGCCTCAAATCTCGCCGCTACACTGACAATTCCTTCCAAATAAGGCAAGCCGTAAAGTTCGCCAATGTTGTAAACTTTAGATTCTTTGACGCGGATAGATTGATAAATTTGACCCAATTTCACCAAGGGAAAACTGTCAAGATTCAGCAGTTCGCGGCTGCTGGTGTACAATAACCGCCAATCACCATTTAAAAGCTCTGCGGCTTCGACAGGGCGTGGCGTGGGGTTGTAATCTTCCAATTTGGCGATCGCACTTAAAATCGCTTGTTTGTCGCTGGGAGTGGCCAGCAAACCGCGATTCTTACCAGCAATTATCTCTAATAGTGCAGATTTTCTAAGCATGATTTTTTAAGAAGGAAGAACACGGATTTTGACACGAGTACACGGATTAATTATCGAACGTCAGGCAAAAGTCAGACCGCTCTTTTCTTCAGTCTCAAGCGAGAGGGACGAAATTTTGTGTAGTAGCAATTTTAATCGCCGAGTCCGCAGAGTATTAACAACTAATAACTAAGATACCAAATTTCACCAGATAGAGCAGAGTCCGATACAGGGATGCTAATTCTTGGTCGTTTTTGGTATAACGCCTGAGAACTTCTCCAACGCTGACAGCACCCTTTTGCTCGATCGCCTCCAATATCTCCATCTGAATGTTAACAGAGATTCTTCTGTCCTGACCGAAGCTGGTAAACCAAATTGTTTGCAACTCTCTCAGAAGTTCTGGTGTGGCGATCGCACCCAGACTCAGCATCATCTCATTGCTTAAACTTCTAGTCGCATAATTACCTAATACCCGAAACGGATCGTCGCCTAGGGGATAAGGCGGCTTCCCGGGTTTTAAAGGTGCTGACTCCGGTGCCGCAAGGCGAATCTCTGCTAATTCCTGCCACAATTGTTCGTAAGCAGCAATAACTACTTTCCAATCATAAATTTCCCTCGCCCTTTGTCTGGCATTTTCCCCCATCCGCTTTCTCAATTCGGGGTTTTCAATTAATTGGCACAACGCCAGGGTGCAAGCATCAATGTCAACTGCTGTGGCGAGGGAAGTGTGACCCATGTAAGTCGGCCAATTTAAGCTGCCGTCAAGATAATTTAGGGCTAAATCTAAACAAGATTCCGGGGGCGGGATGAGTGTGGGAATGCGGAAGCCGTCTATTTCGTGGCGTACAGATTCTTTGTATCCGTTCCAATCGGAGACTATGGCCGGCAGTCCGTTCGCCATGGCTTCTATTGGTGTCAGTCCGAAGGATTCTTGAATGTTGTCGGACAGCGAAATGAAAATGTCGGCTGCAGACCAAATATTTATTCTAATTTCGGGCTGTCTCCCATCTAAAAAAATAGCATTCACCGACGGACAAAATATTTGTGCGCTATTTTTAAAGTCGGGTTCTTCTCTCGGATCTTCGATCCAACCGGCTTGAACTAAGTGGATTTTGGCTTTTGTCTGTTGTGATGCCCGTTCTAGGGCGATGTACATGGGTACCGGATGAGCTTTTGCAGAAAAAGTCAATCGACCGACAAATAACACAACAATATCTTCGGGAGAAATGCCGAGTTCTTGTCGCAGTTGGCGGCGACTATTAACTGCTTCCACACCCTGCGGAAACGCGCTGCAATCCACTCCTAGGGGAATAACGGGGAATTTGACCAAAATTTCCGGTTTACCGCCGTTCCGCTGGGCTAAATATTCAGACCACTCCCTCATAACTCCTTCTACTGCTGTTTTCACGGCTGTAGAGGTGCAGATCAGGGCGTCCCAAGGCTGCATGGGTGCGGTGATCAAATCGCCGATCGCCTCCATGATGTATTTTGTACCGATCGTGTGAGTAACGCCGCAAACGCTGTAGGCCCGCTGATCGACAAATCTGCGCGCCCACACCATCTGCGACAGAACCGGATCTGGTCGGTAAATTGTGCCCGGTTGAGATAGCAAATCCGGTCGTTCCATGGGAATCCAGCGAACTTTCCGAGGTTTTTGCAGCCAAGGTTGGATGTGCGAACAAAACTCCTTAAAGGTTGTTGCGCTATCGGCGCAACAGTAGAGAGAGTCAGCGCTTCCGTGTTGGACTAAGCTTTTGAGAAACCCTTCTCCGGCTGAATGACGCCCCAGAAGTTTTTTCCCTCCGGTGTGGTAACCCTCTTTGTTGTATAAAACCGCTGCCGTTATATCCATTCTGAGATTTATTGCTTGAGAGTTGACTGAAGAAGCCAGAGGGCATTCGGGCTAAGGCTTTGATGAAAAACCAGGAGACTGTTGTGAATCAACCCCTTGCCGTTAGCGAAGCTTGCAGAATAGGATCGCCGCGTGTCCCGCGATATCTTAAAGACGATCGTCTCGGATTAAAATGCTTAGGGCTAAAGAAGGATTGGCAAGAGCGGATTTTAGTGTTATCCTGACGCCCATGCTGGGGGGCGATCGCCTTTTGGGTCTCCCATCTTATCCGATCCGGAACCAAACAGTGCCTGTGGTATAATGCTTTAGCCTTGCTAAATGCCCGATTGGCAAGTGCTCGATCGAAGCAGCAGCCCGTCGGCAAAACGTTACCTCCACTCGATCGCGTCTTTGTCTTTAAAAACCAAGAATCATGTACAACCCATCTCTGCGTCAAATACCTCGCCACTTGCCTGCGGATGTAATTCCATTAAAGCAGCAATCTTCTCTTTTAGACTGGTTGGAATCTAACAATCGCCTGTTAGCAAGGGATGTCCAAGAACCCGACTATCTGCACGAAGAAGAAATTTCTGAACTTATGGCAGTTGACGACAGTCCTTACGATGATTTAGAAGATGAAGTAGAAGATGATGTGAGTGTAGGGGAAGAATAACGGGTAGAAGGGTGAAGGAATCAACCGGAAACAGGGAAGAAAAACTAAGAGATTTCTCAGTCTCCTGTATCGCACCCTATTCCCCAATTTTCAATTGCTTATTCTCAAATAGTGTGTGGTGAGGAGTGTTATGGATAACTTTGTGGATGAGAAAATCCCTTTTACTATGCCTTTCAAACTTACAGGCAGGAATTTATTCCTGCTGCTGAGTTTGGGGCTCGGCATTGTAGCGATCGGTTTAGATGTAGCAGCGGGTAGACTTTTAAATACGCCTGCATCGCTATTTATGCCACTAGCTGTTTGTGCTGTAGTTGCATCGGGTGTGGGCTGTGTAGTTGTGCCTTTACTCCAGCAACTAAAAGCAGGACAAATAATTCGCGAAGACGGCCCCCAAGCTCATTTAAAAAAGGCGGGAACGCCGACAATGGGAGGCATCTTTTTTGTGCCAGCAGGAGTCGCAGTAGCTTTGCTTTGGTCTAGATTTAACTCAGATGTTGTTGCCGTATCGGCTTTAACTTTAGCTTACGGTTTCATCGGCTGGATAGACGACTGGCAAATTCTGCGCCTCAAGTCGAATAAAGGTATTTCACCTCGGATGAAATTGGCTTTGCAAATAGGTTTTGCAGCTCTATTTTGTCTGTGGCTGATGTTCCGCGAACCAGGTATTTCTACGAGCATTGCTTTGCCTTTCGGTTGGGTATTGCCTTTAGGTTTTCTGTTTTGGCCTCTGGCGGGTTTTGTGCTGGTAGCTGAAAGCAACGCTACTAATATTACTGACGGCGTTGACGGATTGATGGGAGGTTTGGGCGCGATCGCACTTTTGGGACTGGGCGCATCTGTAGCCTCAACTTCGCCAGAATTAATGATATTTTGCGCTTGCATCAGCGGCAGTTGTCTCGGTTTTTTAGCACACAACCGCAATCCAGCCAAGGTGTTTATGGGCGATACAGGTGCTTTAGCTTTGGGCGGTGCGTTGGGTGCGGTAGCTTTATTAACAAATAGCCTTTGGATATTATTAATTATCAGCGGGATTTTCTTTATTGAAACGCTGTCAGTAATTGCTCAAGTAGGTTATTACAAAGCTACAAAAGGGCCTGATGGAATCGGCAAGCGTCTGTTAAGAATGGCTCCTCTCCACCATCATCTAGAACTGTGCGGCTGGTTGGAAACTCAGGTTGTGGGAATCTTTTATCTAACTAACGGGGTGTTAGTGTTAATGATTTTGATGTTGACGGGGAACAGTTGAGAACGGATTGGGTGACGGATTGCACAGGGGATGTAAGAGATATTTTCTACTATTTGAAAGAGAAACAGGCAAGATGCCTGTTCCACAAGAACTGAATGCAGTTGTGGAACAGGCATCTTGCCTGTTTAAAGCTTGGAACTTATAATTTTGAGAATTGATATCCCCAGTTAATCCAATGGAACTTAGTAACGCTTTTGAATTATTTGAAGAACCGCGAAGAGGGTTATAGGACAAAGGAAGAACTACATTTGCTTATTTATCTTCCTTAGCCTCCTTAGCGCCTTCGCGGTTCGTTTAATCTTACTCAATATTAGTTATACTATCGTTTACGGTTGTTTGTGAATGACTAAAACGTTTTTACCAGAGGTTTCCGTGGTTGTGCCTGTTTACAACGGCGAGATGGATTTGCCGGAGTTGATCGAGTGCCTGCGATCGCAAACTTATCCGCCACACAGAGTAGAATATCTCTTAGTAGACAACAAAAGTCGCGATCGCACTTCAACCATCCTCCAAACAGCAGCCTCTAACCCCCCCCCAGTCCCCCCTTTGGTAAAGGGAGGAAGCAATTTCAATCAAATAACCATTCGCCACCTCACCGAAAATCAGATTCAAAGTTCCTACGCCGCCCGCAATCAAGGAATTCGCGCATCCACAGGCGAAATCATTGCATTTACCGATGCAGACTGTCGCCCGGAATCTGACTGGCTGGAAAATTTAGTTAAGCCATTTGTGGACTTAGAAATAGGAATTAGCGCTGGGGAAATACTCGCATTGCCCGGTAAAACTATTTTAGAACAGCACGCCGATCGCCAAAATACTTTATCTCAAAAACATACTCTCGCTCACCCTTTTTGTCCCTACGGTCAAACCGCCAACTTAGCTGTAAGGAGGCTAGTTTTACAACAAATAGGATTATTTCGCCCTTACCTCACCAGTGGCGGCGATGCTGACTTGTGTTGGCGGATTTTGCGGGAAACATCCTATAAAATGTATTTTGCCGAAAATGCGATCGTCCGACACCGCCACCGTTCCACCATAAAACAGTTGCAAAGTCAATGGTATCGGTACGGGGAATCTAATAAATATTTGCACGAACTCCACGGTGTCGATTTGATGCGAGAATTCACAACAGGGGAATATTTTTACCGGCTGGCTAGGTGGCTGTTCAAGGAATTTCCGGTTGCTGCTGCCAAAAGTGCGTTAGCGAAGCCCTCGAAGAGGATCGCCCGAGCCGATCTGGTAGATTTGTTTAATACGCCGATCGGTCTTTTGAATGTTAGGGCAAGGTCCATGGGACAGCGCCAAGCCAAACTGCCCGAATCAGCTTGGGACATTGAGCGGTTTTAAAATTTTAGAGCATCAGCCTTTCACGGGCGGGCTCTCCTGCCCAGCCCGTACTCCCCACAAAAAAATTGAACTATGAGTGGAACAAGCCGGAAAGCCTCTTCTAAATAAGGATTTCACGGGCTGGCTCTCCTCCCCAACCCGTACTCCCCACAAAAAAAATTGAACTATGAGTGGAACAGGCTTTTAGGGCTGTTCATCAAAATGGTGCAAGATGTCCGATAGACAAATATTCTTTGGTATACAATCCCCCCCCCTATAAATACCTATAAGTGAACTTTATTGATTCCTATAGATATGCTGAATCAGAAATATGAAAATTTAACGCAATACTTAATATAAAATTAATAAGTCGATTCTGAAGCGCTCGGTTTGACGACGGGAACCAACTCAGAGGCAAACCCCCAAATTTTCTTTACTTCTGCCTTCTGGCTTTTCAGTGCTGTCGTCAGCGCGATCGGAATTATTCTCATAATTTTAAATTTTTGTAACCTTTACAGGTAATGCCAATGGCTCAAATCTTACTCCAGACCGTTTGGTTTATACCTTGCTATCCACTTATCGGCGGAGTTCTGTCGATGCTGTGGTTTCCAGCAGTTACCCGCCGCACGGGGCCAAGACCATCCGGTTACGTGAACGCCATATTAACCTTGTTCGCTTTCTTACACGCCGTCATAGCCCTGACAGCTATCTGGAACCAACCGGCGCAACACCAGTTTATTCCTTGGCTGAATGTAGCAGGTTTAGACTTAACCATTCCCGTTGAAATCTCTGCTGTCACCGTCGGGGCGACTGTTTTGATTACCGGACTGAACTTGCTGGCGCAGGTTTATGCTTTCGGTTACATGGAAATGGACTGGGGCTGGGCTCGGTTCTTTTCTCTGATGGGGCTGTTTGAAGCCGGGATGTGCGGGTTGGTACTGTGCAATTCCCTGTTCTTCAGCTACATGATTTTGGAAGTTCTGACTTTGGGTACTTACCTGCTAGTCGGGCTGTGGTTCAATCAGTCTTTGGTGGTGACAGGAGCCCGCGACGCTTTCTTAACAAAGCGGGTGGGTGACTTATTCCTGCTGATGGGAGTAGTCGCCATTCTGCCGCTGGCTGGAACTTGGAATTTTGACGAGTTGGGTGTTTGGGCCCAGACTGCAAAGCTTGACCCCACTGTAGCGACACTGCTGACTTTAGCTTTGATTGCCGGCCCGATGGGTAAGTGTGCTCAGTTTCCCTTGCACCTGTGGCTAGATGAGGCGATGGAAGGCCCGCTGCCGGCGACGATTTTGCGGAACACCGTAGTTGTGGAAACTGGTGCTTGGATTTTGATTAAGTTGCAGCCAGTGATTGCTTTGTCGCCGATTGGGATGACGGCAACTATTGCTGTGGGTGCTGCGACAGCGGTGGGTGCTTCATTAATTGCGATCGCCCAAATTGACATTAAGCGCACGCTTTCCTATATAGTCAGCTCTTACATGGGCTTAGTATTTATCGCCGTGGGTACCGGACAAGCCCAGACAGCCCTGACATTGATATTTGCCTACACCTTCGCAATGGGTTTGCTGGTGATGAGCATCGGTTCGGTAGTTTGGAACAGCATCACTCAGGATGTCCGAGCTCTCGGCGGTTTGTGGGGAAAGCGGCCAATATCAGCGATATCGTTTATTGTCGGTAGCGCTGGATTGGTGGGACTGCCTCCCTTCGGCTGTTTCTGGGCTTTAGAAGACTTCACATCCGGGCTTTGGCAAACTCACCCTTTCTTGTTAGGAATAGTGCTGTTTGTAAACGGCGTCACTGCTTTTGGCTTGGTGCGCGTCTTCGGTTTAGTTTTCGGCGGCAAACCAAAGCAAATGACCGAACGTTCGCCGGAAGTTCACTGGCCTTTTATCTTGCCGATGACTGTTTTAATGGGCTTTACTTTGCACGTTCCGCACTTGCTGGCGACGTGGCAGGTCTTGCCTGGGGCAAGTTTGAATTATACCGCCACTGGACTGCTAGTTTTGTCAACCGCGATCGGCATCGGTGCAGGAGCATTTGTTTACCTGAACGAGAAATGGGAAAAACCGGTGCGAATCGGTTCTCAAGCCCTGCAAGACTTTTTTGCCTACGACTTTTACACTGCCAAACTTTACCGCGTGACAGTGATATTTGCAGTTGGTTTGGTTTCGCAAATCATCTCCTGGGTCGATCGCAATATTGTTGACGGATTCGTGAACTTAATCGGTTTTGCAACGGTTTTCGGCGGGCAGAGCCTCAAATACAACGTTACGGGTCAAACTCAGTTTTACGCCCTGACAATTCTGTTGGGAGTAGCACTTTTGGGACTGCTGGTAAGCTGGCCTTTGCTAGCTCGCTTGTCGCTGATTGTGGGCGGCTAAAACTATATAAAATTTAAGATTTTAGGTGACAGTTTTAATCTAAAATCTTAAAAACATGAAGTCTTGAACAAAGATTTCAAACTACATACAACAAGGCCAAATCAATGAACTCAAATAACAGACAATTCAATCTTTCCCGCCGCAATTCCCTGAAATTTGTCGCAGGTGCTATTGGTACAGGGATACTCGCAGCACGAGCAGGCGCTGATTTGGCTGCACCTGAACCAGCAATTGCTCAAGACTTAACTCCCGATGCAGCTCTCCAAAAGTTAATCGACGGAAACAAACGGTTTGTTGACAGCAAACGCCAAAGTCCCAACCAAGACTTACCCCGCCTTCTCGAAGTTGCCGTAGCTCAAAAACCCTTTGCTGCTATTCTGGGCTGTGCAGATTCCCGCTTTCCTTCCGAAATTATCTTCGATCAGGGATTGGGAGATTTATTTGTTTGTCGCGTGGCCGGAAATGTTGCTACTCCAGAAGAAATTGGCAGCCTGGAATTTGGCACGCTGGTACTGGGAGCAAAAGTGCTTGTGGTAGTCGGCCATAAAAGGTGCGGTGCGGTAGACGCAACCATCAAAGGAGCTCAGGTTCCCGGTCAAATTGGCAGTTTGCTCGACGCAATTAAGCCTGCTGTAGAAAGCTCGAAAAGCCAAACAGGCGACAAGCTAGAAAATGCTTCAAAAGCCAATGTGGTTGTCCAAGCTAACAAGTTGAAAGCATCTCCCGTTATATCTAAGTTAATTGCGGAGAATAAACTGAAAGTTGTTGGTGGATATTACGATTTAGACACGGGGAGAGTCACTATTCTTTCTGAGTCTTGAGGCAATTTCGGATAGATAACTGGGAAAAAGTTAAGATCTAAGCTCTCCAGTTATCCAAGACAAGAGGCTGCCAAATTAATTGATTCTTCACTCTTCACTCTTCACACATTATGCTTAGTGCCTTGCTCTGGTTGCCCGCGTTGGGCGCTGCGGTAGTCGGTTTCCTGCCCGGAAATATCAATGGGATGCGTCTTCGTTCAATAGCTTCAGCTTTTGCTGCTGCTGTTTTCCTTTTGAATATCTGGCTGTTGACTCAATTCAATCCAGCCAATCCGGGATTGCAATTTCAAGAATATTTGCCTTGGATTCCACAATTAGGTTTGAGCTACAACTTGGGCATTGACGGCTTGTCCTTGCCGCTGCTGGTTTTAAGTGCTTTGCTGACGCTATTAGTCATTTACGGCACTGGCGAAAAGATGGATCGCCCCCAGCTTTACTACGCTTTGATTTTGCTAATCAATGCTGGTATTGCCGGAGCTTTGATGTCTCAAAATTTGCTGCTGTTTGTACTGTTTTACGAAATAGAATTAATTCCTTTTTACCTGTTGATTGCGATTTGGGGCGGAAAGCAGCGGGAATACGCTGCCATGAAGTTTTTGATCTACACGGCAGTTTCGGGACTTTTAGTGCTGGCAGCATTTTTGGGTGTGGCTTGGCTGAGTGGGTCTTTAAATTTCGATTACACTGCGATTACCACTCAAGAATTGCCCTTGAACACGCAATTGATCCTGCTAACAATTGTACTAATTGGGTTGGGAATTAAAATTCCTTTAGTGCCGCTGCATACTTGGCTGCCTGATGCTTACGTCGAAGCTTCGCCAGCAACAGCAATTTTGCTGGGAGGAATTCTGGCGAAGTTGGGAACTTACGGTTTAGTGCGGTTTGGCTTGCAGATGTTTCCCGAAACTTGGTCGATGATAGCTCCCAGTTTAGCGATTATCGGGACTGTGAGCGTGATGTACGGTGCTTTGAGCGCGATCGCCCAAAAAGACATCAAGCGCATGGTAGCCTATAGTTCGATCGGACATATGGGCTACATCCTCGTTGCCTGCGCTGCGGGTACGAAGCTGGCATTAATCGGCGCTGTCGGGCAAATGGTAAGCCACGGTTTAATTTTAGCTTTGCTGTTTTATTTGGTAGGCATCATCGAAACCAAAGTTGGCACGCGGGATTTGGACGTGCTCAATGGTTTGATGAACCCGATGCGGGGTTTACCCACTGCCAGTTCCCTGTTAGTTTTGGGCGGCATGGCAAGCGCCGGAATTCCGGGTTTGGTGGGTTTTGTTGCTGAATTTTTAGTGTTTCAAGGCAGTTTCTCGATCTTTCCAATTCCAACTTTACTGTGCATTTTAGCTTCGGGTTTAACAGCAGTTTACTTTGTAATTCTGCTCAACCGCACCTGTTTTGGGAAGTTGGACAATGCCACGGCTTACTACCCTCCAGTTACGTTTGGTGAAAATATGCCGGCGCTGGTTTTGGCGGGCATCATTTTTGTGTTGGGGATTCAACCTGCTTGGCTGCTCAAGTGGAGCGAATCAACTACAAATGCGATCTTTGCTACTCTGCCGGCGGTCAGAAATACCCAAATAGCTATTAGCTATCCCCTAGAACAGTCGGCTATGCAAATCGCGTCTACACAAACGAAGTCCGCCTCTGCAGACTAACAATCTACTCGTTACCAGGCTCTGCCTGGTAACGCAGATCCCGAGGCTCTGCCTCCAATTTTACGGCTCGCGGGCCTGGATATCGGTTCCCAGGAATATCCTGGGAACCAGTTAAAGAATCGCAGCTTTTTGCAATAATTCAAAATATTTAGATTCACTCAATCAAAGGAAGAAACAATGGTACAAACCCCTAATAAACCAGCAACTAAACTACCTCCTTCCAAACACCAATTTGCCGAAGTAATTCACAGGCTGGAAGCTGGCGGCGCGATGATTCCAGATACGCCGGAAAATTTGATGCAAATCATCGCTATCTGGAAAGCTTACGCAGTGCCGATGGATTTCTACTGGCGGGATTTGCTTTACATCGCCGAACGGGTATTTTTACACCCGCTTCCTTTCTTTAAATACTTCTTGCCGCAGGAGTATTTAGACTTGCAAAATCACTATGCAGGCGACGGTGCAGATTTGCGTATTTGGCGCGGGACTGGAAGTGTTCACCCGGAACTTTTGGAGTTCATGCAGAAGGGTGAAACTGGTAAAATGCCGCGGCTGTTTCACCATTTGTGGCACGATCGCATTAACATGGAATTTGCGGAAGAGTGCATGAGGTCAATGCTTTGGCACCGGGGCTTGTACGTGCCGACCAATCAATTCGATCCTTATTTGGACAGTGACGAATATAAGGCTAATGCCGATCGGGCAATTAAAGCTTACTTCAAAAAAAACCCGTTCATGCTGGGACTTCACAAAGCATTTCCAGAAATGTTTTTAGAACAGTGCCGCCAAATGTCTTATTACAGCAATCTCGGTTTATTCTGGGAAGTCATGGCGCCGGTGTTTTTTGAGGTTTCCGACTTGTACGACGAAGGGAAAATTACGACAGTCCCGCAGGCGATGGATTTCCTAGTAAATGGCATATTTGCGATCGCCGGTCGTCCGATTTACCACCACGTTCAAATCGACGGCGAAACCTACGAAATCATCCCGAAATCTAAAGGTTTCACTTGGCTTTATGAAGCCGCGTTACCTTACGTGGAAGCTGTATTTTATCGCACTTCGCCGTTCCGAGGCACCAAATCTTACAACGCTCAAGCTAAGGAAGTTCCTGACGATCAAAAAGACTTCCACTACGGAGTTTTGTATGCAGACAAATTCCCGGTAGGTACGGCGGGGATTCCGCCGACTTTGCTAGCACAAGATATGCTGCATTTCTTGCCGCCGTATTTGATGGATTTCTACAAACAGCGCTGTCGTGGCGAAGATGATATTCTCAATCAAATTGGGGTGACTTTTCAGCGATCGATGTACTGCGTTACTTCGGCGGTGATTCAAGCTTTGCGGACTGCTCTTTTGTATCCTTTAGATGACCCAAATCCAAAGCATTTGAAGGCAAATCGAGCTTTCTTTGAGTCTCAAATCGATCGCTTCTGTCGCCCGGAATACGGCATGAAATATGCTGCGAAGCTCAAGAATATTCAGACTTCGGATTACAGGTAAAGGATGTTTTCCGGCGGCCAAGATGCCCACCCCACAAGCAACCTGATGTTTTGTGGAACAGGCATCTTGCCTGTGCTGGAGAAGGGTTCAAAATATCGGTTAAAAGCGACGGGAAAAAATGAGGTTTTTTTAAAGGGATTTCAACGTTGGTATAATACCAGTCCACCTACCAACAGATAACAAATAACAAATAACAAATAACAATAACTATGGACAGCAAAGAGCTAGCCCAATATATCGAAGCAAAGGACGGGATTTCCAAACCTTGGCTGTTGGTGCAACTGCGGCTGAAAAAATTGCAAGAAAGGCGATCGGAGATTTCTGCTGAAGAGTATATGACAGAACTTACTGACCTTCACAAAGATTTAATGAATCTGGGGGAATGGTGGCTGGGTATCGAGGATGAAGTGTTTTAAAATTTAATTGAAAGTTCAAGTAGGATTAAGTCGATCGCACTTTAAAATTTCTCCATCAAATCTTTTTCTTGGGCATAGACATCTCGTAGCTGTTGCAGCGCCACCCCAGAAATGACCGATTTAACTGTAGCTACCAATTGACCCCACTCCAGCAAGCTGTCAACTGAAACAGCTTTTTTGAACTTGTACGTGTAGAATTTCGTCCAAAATGCTGGTGCTTGCTTGCTTTTCCAGCGTTTGTACCATCTGCCAAAATCTTGAGGCGCGATCGCATTTACTCGGACAATCGGGGGAAAATCAGCGTAGCTGACAAACCGGCTGATGCCTTTGGCGTGCACGTACACCATGTAACGACAGCATTCGATGCGATAAATCTCGTCTGCTGAGATATTGAACAGGAGTGCAACTGTTTCTTCTGTGACAAATCTCGCCAGCGGATGCAGGATGGGAGATTTGTGAATTATTTTGGAGCAGGCGAAAGTGCTTGATTTTAGCTGGGATGATGCTATCATACTAAGTCAGACAGCTAGTAACTGTCTATTTAAGTTTTGAAAACGATCGCCCTTTAGTTTTCCAGGCCGGGGGGCGATCGGCTTTTTAGATAAATTTATTGTAAGGTGTTATAGCACCCATTGTCAAGCATGGGTTTAGTAAGAATTAAAGTCAGAGAACTAGCAGCAGAGAAAGGCTGGACATTCAAGGAAGTTTCAGAACGTTCTGGGGTGGTATACAACACGGTCAAGCATTATGCTCGCTGTCCAGGGCTGACAACGGTTGACTTTACTTTGCTGCTAAAATTAGCTCGGACTTTTGATGTGATGATTGAGGATTTGGTTGAGGTTTTGGAGGAGTAGTCGATCGACCACGATTTTGACTGATTTTCTGATATCATGGTGAGTCAACCTTAAAATTGCATCAACTGTCAAGCATGGGTTTAGTCAGGCTAAAAATTCGGGAACTAGCGGCGGAGAAGGGCTGGACGCTTAAGGAAGTATCCGATCGTTCCGGGGTAATTTATAGTACTGTCAGAAGCTATGCTCGTCGTCCTGAAATGGCAATGGTTGACTTTACTTGCCTGCGGAAGTTAGCTCGGACTTTTGATGTGATGATTGAGGATTTGGTTGAGGTTTTGGAGGAATAAGTCGATCGACCTTTAGTTGTCTAGACCGGGGGCGATCGCTTTTTCAGATGCAATTATCTTAAAACGCAACTGCATTATTTGTCAAGCATGGGTTTAGTCAGAGTAAAAGTGCGAGAGTTAGCGGCCGAGAGGGGCTGGACATTCAAGGAGGTGGCTGAGCGATCGGGCGTGATCTACAGCACCATAACCAGCTATGCTCGTCGTTCAGAAATATCAATGGTTGACTTTACCGCCCTGTACAAGTTAGCGCGGGCGTTTGATGTGATGATTGAGGACTTGGTGGAGATTATTGAGGAATAGGCCGATCGGCCTTTCCACATTTCCACTATAAACCGTTTAGTTTCGTCTTGTCAAGACGCGCTTAAGCACTTTGCATCGCAGCTAAAAGCTCAGCTTAAAGGTGCTAAGATTTAGTCAAAGTTGTTAATCTCCCGTTACCTTTGTGACTAGAGCCAGTACCGCCATCGGGGTGAGCCCCATAATTAAGGAACTTGTGCAGAAAAAGGCGCTCGCAACCCGACTAACGCTGAAGGAAATCATCTATGTCGGGATGCTGGCGATTGACGAGTTGGACGAAAAGCGCTTGCAAGAGTTGGCAGATAAGGTGCATCAGATGCAGATGAATGGTGAGATTTGAAGGGTTGAGGGCGATCGCGCTTTTGGTGAAGTGAGGTTCGGGGCGATCGCACTTCTCAAAACTTCAAGAACTGGCGAGCTTAGCTTTTTGATTGCTTGTATGCTCTTAGCCAATTTAAGCCGCGCTTAGCACCTAGTTTTTTCTGCATATCTTCCAGAGAACTGTAAACACGCTTATCGCGGATCAGCTTTGCGTATCCATCTTTAACGCCAGGGATTGAGGTAAGGTCAGATTTTGGATTGTTAATAAAATCCAAGAAATCTGTAACGTCTTGAGGCTCAACAACTCTTTCATTCAGCTTTGACTGCAAAACAGCTTGTTCAATGGCCTTTTCTGCTTCTGGTTGTTTAGCTGCAATGACAAACACCCACATCCTGACTAGATTGGCTGCTTTACCTGCTTCATAGATTGGTAAACCTGTTAACAAATGGTATTTATCTTCTTCATCGGTGAGACAAACAATAGGCAGAGACAGGTTAAAGTTCCAATCTGTTAGAGATTGCGAAACTTTTTTGATGATTGAGGTTGAAGTGCCTGAATTTTCTTGAGCAATTTCTATCTGATTTAAGACTACAAAAGAAGGTTGGCTTTCAATTTTTTTGTAAAAGTTGACCATGCTACTTACTGCTATTCCTTTCTAAGTGATCTATTTGGTTGACTATTTGTTTGGTCAAAGTTGAAAATTGTGCTGCTACACTACTCGCTGTTCTATTATGCTCAGCAAATAAAGAAAGAGGTTTGCGATCGTGAGAAGCTTGACCAACAGCGGTAGCTCGCTTTATCTCTGGAAGAAGAGGGATATCTCGAAATACCTTAGAAACTAAAGCTTTTATAGTAGTGTGCAGCTTAACATTTTCAACCATCATAGGAATTATTCCTAAAATATTTCCTCTCCTACCATCGGTATTATCGTGAATCTCTTTTGCATCTTTTATGGGTATCCTAATTGCATATACTGAGAGATACTCCATCTGTGACGGTATGATTACATACTGAGCAGCAAGGATACCATTCTGAGTAACAGCAGTCAAGCTAGGTGGCGTATCCATAATTACATACTCATAATCGTTTGACAAACCTGATTTCCAAAGGGCATTGTCAAGTTTTTTCTGCCAAAAAACACCTAATTTTAAAATGCTACTGTCTGTTGTTTTGTAACTGCTTGGGAGAACATCTATTCTTCCCTTTGTACTATTAGCAACATTGAGAATTTTATTTAAAGATGAAGGTTGAATATATTCCTTATAGCTAAAACCCTCTTTATCATAGTCTTCTAAAAAATTAATGAGTTCTTTTCGATCTTTAAAGGAATCCAAAATTTGGACAAACTCTTTCAGATTGGTAGCATTATCTAACTCATCAGCTTTATTAACTCCTAAAGATAAACTAGCATTAGCTTGATCATCCAAGTCAACAACTAAAACTCTATTACCTATTTTGGCTAATTCATAAGCGATGTTAACGACTAACGTGGTTTTGCCAACTCCACCCTTAGCTGTGTAAATTGCAATTGTACGCATTTTAACTGTATCCAAAAAATTTCTAACGAAATTTGCTACTGGTTGAACTTGTTCTGGGTTTTCTATATTGTGCTTACACTTTAGAGTCGGGAGTCCTTGTGTATATTCGTAAACCTCCACCGAAAAAGGGTCAATCAGTATCCCAAATTTTGTATTAGAGTATTTCAGATACGTTTGTAACTGAATGCGAGCTGCCGCATCAAGTCTAGTTTTAGCCGTCTTAATTTCAACCAGAAAGTTAATATACCTACTCAAATCTTCTACTAAGAAATCAACTTCTTTTTGAGTCCAAACTAACTGACTATTTGCAGTCAGCCTAGGTACTTTAACCTTAAACTCTGGAATCCAGTGAGAATAACTACTCTTGCGAGGCAAACCTGCCATTTCCAGCATTGTCTGAACCAGATGCAGAGACACATAAGCCTCATTATTCCAGTCAGAAGACAGTTGAACCATGTTGAAGACTCAGGCTTTTCTCTATTATTACCCAAAATGAGGTTTAGAGGACAGCGCGATCGCCCTCAGATTCCTAATTAACAGCTTCAGTTAACCAAAATACCTAAAAAAATCCCCCGCCAGAAGGCGGGGGATTTTAGTTAATTACCTAGAAACCAGAGTTCAGAGTTACCCGAATTTCCCGGCCGTCGAGGCAATTACAAAGGCGGCGTAAGTGAGGATGTATCCCACAGTAAAGTGAGCCAAACCAACAACGCGACCTTGGATGATCGACAAAGCAACAGGCTTGTCTTTCCAGCGAACCAAGTTAGCCAAAGGAGTGCGCTCGTGAGCCCAAACCAAAGTCTCGATCAACTCTTGCCAGTAACCTCTCCAAGAGATCAGGAACATGAAACCAGTTGCCCAAACAAGGTGTCCGAATAAGAACATCCAAGACCAGACAGACAAGTTGTTAGTACCATACGGGTTGTAACCGTTGATCAACTGAGCGGAATACAGCCAGAGGTAATCGCGGAACCAGCCCATCAGGTAGGTAGAAGACTCATTGAACTGAGCCACGTTACCTTGCCAGATGCCCAGGTGCTTCCAGTGCCAGTAGAACGTTACCCAACCCAGGGTGTTCAGCATCCAGAACATCGCCAGGAAGAAAGAGTCCCAAGCAGAGATGTCGCAAGTACCGCCACGGCCGGGGCCGTCGCAAGGGAAAGCATAACCGAAGTCTTTCTTGTCCGGCATCAGCTTAGTACCGCGTGCATCCAGAGCTCCCTTGACCAAGATCAAGGTGGTGGTGTGCAAGCCTAGTGCGATCGCGTGGTGAACCAAGAAATCGCCAGGTCCGATCGCCAAGAACAGAGAATTAGTACCGTTGTTAATCCCGTCTAACCAGCCTGGGAGCCACACGTTAGCATAGTTCGGCCAAGCGGTAGAAGCAAGGCTGTCAGGGTTAGACAACAGCACGTCCATGCCGTAGAGAGCTTTTCCGTGAGCAGCTTGGATGAACTGTGCGAACACAGGTTCAATCAAGATTTGCTTTTCAGGAGTTCCGAAAGCAACTACCACGTCATTGTGAACGTACAGACCGAGAGTGTGGAAGCCCAAGAACAGCGACACCCAGCTCAAGTGAGAGATAATCGCTTCTTTGTGCTGCAACACGCGATCGAGCACGTTACCTTTATTTGCTTCAGGATCGTAGTCCCGCACCAAGAAGATAGCTCCGTGGGCGAAAGCGCCGACCATGATGAATCCAGCAATGTACTGGTGGTGGGTATACAGCGCAGCCTGAGTCGTGAAGTCCTTCGCCATGAAAGCGTAGGGAGGCATCGCGTACATATGCTGTGCTACCAGGGAGGTAATTACGCCCAAAGCAGCGAGGTGAATTCCCAGTTGGAAGTGCAGCGAGTTGTTGTAGGTTTCGTACAAGCCTTGGTGAGGCAAGTTGAACTGCCCTTCACTCTTGCCGCCGACCAAACCAGCCTTAGAATCCAACATCTCTTTGATGCTGTGACCGATACCGAAGTTAGTCCGGTACATATGACCGGCAACGATAAACAGAACTGCGATCGCCAAGTGGTGGTGAGCGATGTCTGTCAGCCACAGGGATTCTGTTTGAGGGTGGAAGCCACCCAAGAAAGTCAGAATTGCGGTTCCAGCGCCTTCGGAAGTACCGAAGACATGGTTCGGTGCATCTGGGTTCTCGGCGTATACGCTCCAGTTACCAGTGAAGAACGGAGCCAAACCTGCCGGGTGAGGCGGGGTAGACAAGAAGTTTTCCCAACCTACGTGCTGTCCGCGAGATTCGGGGATAGCAACGTGAACCATGTGACCAGTCCAAGCCAAAGAGCTGACACCGAACAAACCAGCCAAGTGGTGGTTGAGGCGAGATTCAGCATTTTTAAACCAAGACAAGCTGGGGCGGTACTTGGGCTGGAGGTGCAACCAACCTGCGAACAGGAAGACAGCCGCCAGTAGTAGCAAGAAGATAGCTCCTTGATACAGGTCAGCGTTTGTCCGAATCCCTTGAGTGAACCACCAATGGTAGACACCGGAGTAAGAGATGTCTACTGGGTTAGAAGCGCCGCCTTGAGTGAAAGCTTCTACTGCAGGAGCGCCGAATTGGGGGTCCCAAATCGCGTGAGCGATCGGGCGGACGTTTAGGGGGTCTTTAATCCACTGTTCAAAGTTACCTTGCCATGCTACGTGGAACAGGCTGCCCGAAGTCCACAAGAAAATGATTGCTATGTGGCCGAAGTGAGAAGCAAAAATCTTTTGGTAAAGATTTTCTTCCGTCATGCCATCGTGGCTTTCAAAGTCGTGTGCTGTGGCAATCCCGTACCAGATCCGCCGTGTGGTCGGGTCTTGGGCAAGGTCTTGGCTAAATTTTGGAAATTTCGTTGCCATAAGCCTTGATTAATCCTGAATCCTGAACAAAATTGAAGGGATTCGGTTCTGAGTTTGGATTCTCGATTTGAGATTCCTCCCAAATCGAGAATCCAAAACCTAGGGGTAGTTTACCCTACCGAAATGATTCGCGCTAGGAAAAATGCCCACGTAGTGACAATTCCTCCTAGGAGGTAGTGAGCTACACCCACAGCCCGACCCTGAATAATGCTCAGAGCGCGAGGCTGAATGGAGGGACCTACCTTGAGCTTGTTGTGAGCCCAAACAATGGACTCAATCAGTTCTTGCCAGTAGCCGCGGCCGCTGAACAGGAACATCAAGCTGAAGGCGAAGACGAAGTGTCCAGCTAGGAACATCAGACCGTAGGCCGACAGTGCCGAACCGTAGGACTGAATCACCTGAGAAGCTTGCGCCCAGAGGAAGTCCCGCAGCCAGCCGTTAATCGTGATCGAACTTTGTGCGAAGTTGCCGCCGGTAATGTGAGAAATTGTGCCGTCTGGCGCTACTGTTCCCCACACGTCCGACTGCATTTTCCAGCTAAAGTGGAAAATCACGATCGAGATGCTGTTGTACATCCAGAACAGGCCGAGGAACACGTGATCCCAACCCGAAACTTGGCAGGTGCCGCCACGGCCTGGGCCGTCGCAAGGGAACCGGAAACCCAAGTTGCCTTTGTCAGGAATCAAGCGAGAACTGCGTGCAAACAACACGCCCTTCAAGAGAATCAGGACTGTAACGTGAATTGTGAAAGCGTGGATGTGGTGGATCATGAAATCCGCCGTACCCAACTCGATCGGCATCATCGCTACTTTGCCGGCGACTACTACTGCACCGCCGCCAAAAGCGTGGCTGACGATTTCCGTAGCATTAGGCGCTGTTGTGCCAGGAGCCAAGGCGTGGATGTTTTGCACCCACTGGGCAAATATCGGACGCAACTGAATCCCGGTATCGGAGAACAAATCTTGAGGACGACCGAAAGCCCGCATCGTGTCGTTGTGGACGTACAGACCGAAGCTGTGGAAGCCCAAGAATATACAAACCCAGTTCAGGTGGGAAATGATCGCATCTCTATGACGGATCACGCGATCGAGCAGGTTGTTGACGTTGCCGCTCGGTTCGTAGTCCCGCACCATGAAGATTGCTCCGTGAGCGGCTCCTCCAACGATCAGGAATCCGCCGATCCACATGTGGTGGGTGAAGATGGACAACTGAGTCGGGTAGTCGGTCGCGATGTACGGATACGGAGGCATCGCGTACATGTGGTGAGCCACGATGATGCTCAGAGAGCCCATCAGTGCCAAGTTAATCGCCAGTTGCGCGTGCCAAGAATTTGTCAGGATTTCGTAGAGACCTTTGTGACCTTCACCAGTGAAGGGGCCTTTGTGGTTCTCTAGGATTTCTTTCATGCTGTGGCCGATGCCCCAGTTCGTCCGGTACATATGACCAGCGACGATGAACAGCACTGCCAAAGCTAAGTGGTGGTGTGTTGTATCAGTCAGCCACAAACCGCCTGTGGTCGGGTTCAGACCGCCTTTGAAGGTCAGGAAGTCTGTGTATGCGCCCCAGTTGAGGGTGAAGAAGGGGGTTAAACCTTTAGCGAAACTCGGGTAGATGTCAGCCATCAAGCCCGGTGTCAAAATCCACTCGTGCGGCAGGGGGATGTCGGCAACTGTTTTGATCAGCTTGCCGCCGACTGTCAGCGGTGAACCTGCATCGATCGCGTCCATGCAAGCGTTGATTGGCAGCGACACGTGAATTTGCTGTCCCGCGTAGCCCAAGCAGCCGCAGCCCAACAACACAGCCAAGTGGTGGTTCATCATCGATTCCACGTTCTGGAACCATTCCAGTTTCGGAGCGCGGACGTGATAGTGGAACCAACCGGCAAATAGCATCAGAGCTGCCATTACCAGGGCGCCGATCGCAGTGCAATATAGCTGGTATGAGTTAGTGATGCCGTTGGCGCGCCACCACTGGAATAGACCAGAGGTGATCTGAATTCCGTGAAAGCCGCCGCCTACATCTGCATTTAAAATTTCTTGACCAAAAATCGGCCAGACCACTTGAGCGCTGGGCTTGATGGCTGTAGGATTTGTCAGCCAAGCTTCGTAATTGGAAAATTTAGCGCCGTGGAAATATGCGCCACTGATCCACACGAAGATTACTGCCAAGTGGCCGAAGTGAGCGCTAAAGATTTTGCGCGAAACGTCTTCTAAGTCACTTGTATGACTGTCAAAGTCGTGAGCGTTAGCGTGGAGGTTCCAAATCCAAGTGGTGGTTTTTGGCCCCTTAGCTAGAGTGCGATCGAAATGACCGGGTTTTGACCACTTCTCGAAAGAAGTTGGAACCGGATTCTTATCGACTACTACCCTAGCTTTTACCTCTCGCTCTGGAGGACTAATGGTCATGAAGACTCTCCTCTCGGTAAGACAAGGAACGAGAACTGAATAATGTACCGGACACTCCCCGCGCTTGATTGGGCGGGGGATTCTCGAAAAAGCCGACACTGCACTACACTTTACTCTTTGCAGAGCTAGACGCAGGTGCATCGTCTCCCCAAGCATTTTGCTTCTTTGAAGAAGCCAGTTTCCCAGTGTCGCTAACAATGTGACTGGGTACTGCCAACTCTTCTCTCCAGATGAGTCGCCGATCGCGTCCTTGATTCAGACTTGATACGGCTGCTCCTTTTGAGGGAGTTTTATGAATTATAAGCTTGCTAGAGGAGTATTAATCGCTTGTTAACAATACTTAAAAAAGGCTCAATTATTGATGTAATAACGCCTGTAAATTCCACAGTCCCTCGAAAAAGTCAAGGGGTACTGCCATTAACTTTACAAAACTCAAAGATAAAGTAATTTAGGAATACTCATTTGTAGATATATGTTTTGGAATAAGGCTGCGGGAATTAAGAGTGCGAGAAGATGGGTTGGCCGCTGCTGCCTCAATCCGGGTTCCTACGCGGCTTTGGAATTCCTGAGCGGCAATTCCCCAATACTAAATTCATTTTTGGGCTATAGTTCCCTATGAGAAGGCTTCTAGGAGTATGGTTGCGTGATTGGGATCAATTGGCACAGAACGGTTGCGGGCAGGCTGCTGGCATTGTTCGCAGCAGCAATATTAATTTTGGGTTTAGCAAGTTGTGGCGCGGGTCATCCCGAATTGCCCAAATCAGGGAACAAGAGCGACTCAGCTACCGCCCCAGTAAACAGAATCTCAGAGGTTTCTCCCCCAGAAGCCATTCAACAACTGCGTCAGGCTCTAGAAATCTACCAGCCTCAAATTAGTATTTTGAATCCAAAACCTGACCAAGTGCTTCAGGATATAAATGTGTCTGTTCAGTTCCAAGTGAAGGACTTGCCCATTTTCAAAGATGCAAACTTGGGTTTGGGCCCCCATCTGCAAGTTTTATTAGACAACCAACCTTATGCAGCAGTTTACGACATCAACCAACCTTTAACGCTCTCCGACTTAGAACCCGGAACCCATACCCTGCAGGTGTTCGCCGCTCGCCCTTGGGAAGAAAGCTTTAAAAACGAAGGTGCCGCTGCTCAAACCACCTTTCACGTTTTTACCAAAACAGACGACAATAATCCCGATCGAACATTGCCCCTATTAACGTACAACAGCCCCCAAGGCAGCTACGGGGCAGAACCCATCCTGCTCGACTTTTACTTGACAAATGCCCCCCCGCACGAAGTGGCGCAAGAAAATTCCCAAGATGAAATACTCGATTGGAAAATTCGAGCCACAGTGAACGGCGAAAGCTTTGCGATCGACCAGTGGCAACCTATATATCTTAAAGGATTCACACCAGGGAAAAACTGGGTACAGCTAGAATTAATTGACGAACGAGGAAAAATTGTCAAAAACGCCTTTAATAATACAGCCAGACTCATAAATTACCAACCCCTCGGTCAAGATACTATTTCAAAATTAGTGCGGCGCGAACTAACAGCAGCACAAGCTCGCGGTATAGTCGATCGCACCTACCAAGCTCCCGAACCCAAACCAACCCCAACCCCCGAACCGACACCGACACCTGCATTAGAAAAAACACCAGTTGTCCAACCCTCACCAGCGGTTCCAGAAACCCCTGTTACTCAACCGAGCTTAGAGCCAACAGTCGCTCCCGAAGTTGCTCCCATTCAAGTAATAGAACCGACACCGACAGCAACTCCCCAGTTAGAAACCCCGAAAGTTGTTGCACCAGTTCAGGTAATAGAACCGACACCGACAGCAACTCCCCAGTTAGAAACCCCGAAAGTTGTTGCACCAGTTCAAGTAATAGAACCGACACCGACAGCAACTCCCCAGTTAGAAACCCCCAAAGTTGTTGCACCAGTTAAAATAATAGAACCGACCCCAACAGCATCTCCCCAAACAAAAAAACAGGAATATAAAGGATACTACAATCGGTTCCGCAACTTCTTGCGTGAAGAGCCCCAACCTGCTAATCCTTCAGTGCCACCAACCCTGCCAGAAATAACAGGAAAAGCTCCAGTACCAAAAGTAGTGGCTCCCGCGATACCAGAAGAGTCTCCCAATCTTGTACCGCCAACGCCACCAGTTGCCGCTGAAACTCCTAGCCAGCCAACCACCGAATTAGCAGATCCCAAAACAACTGTTTCCGAACCCGAAAATCCGCCCAAATCCGAACAAAAAGTCGAATTTGCCACGTAACAAAATCTTTCGGGGCTTCTTCGTGGCATGGGGCCCCGCCCTGGCTCTATCTGCGGTTAAACATTAAAGGACACTAAAAAATGACCTACCTCGAAACAGCAGCCAAATTCTACAGTGATGTTGCCGAAACACCCCAAATCGGGCTTTGCTGCGTCCAAAGCAGTCCCTTGCAATTGCCAGGATTAAAAATTCCCGAACAAATGCAAGAAATGAATTACGGCTGCGGCACAACCGTTCACGCCGCCGAACTTGTCGGCAATCCCTTCGTGCTTTATGTAGGCGTCGGCGGCGGCTTGGAAGCACTACAATTTGCATATTTTTCTAGACACAAAGGAGCGGTTATTGCCGTCGATCCGGTTCCAGCAATGCGAGATGCGGCTGCACGAAACTTGCAAATTGCGGCCCAAGAAAATGATTGGTTTGATGCCAGTTTTGTAGAAATTCGTGAAGGCGATGCTTTTGCGTTGCCAGTGCCGGATGCTTCTGTAGATGTTGTCGCTCAAAACTGCTTGTTTAATATCTTTGAACCTGCGGATTTAGCTAAAGCATTAAAAGAGACTTATCGGGTGTTAAAACCCGGTGGCAGATTGTTGATGAGCGATCCGATCGCAACTCGACCCATTCCGCAGCATTTGAAAGAAGACGATCGCTTGCGCGCCCTGTGTTTGTCGGGTGCTCTGACATACGAAGAATACGTTCAACACCTTGTAGATGTTGGTTTTGGGCAAGTGGAAGTTCGGGCGAGAAGGCCTTACCGATTGCTGGACAAACACAATTATCAATTGGATGCAGATTTGCTGTTAGAAAGCCTGGATTCGGTGTCTTTCAAAGTGCCTGTACCGGATGATGGAGCTTGCATTTTTACTGGCAAGACTGCTATTTATGCGGGGTCTGAAGAGCTGTTTGATGATGGGGCGGGTCACGTTTTGCAGCGAGGAGTTCCGGCGGCGGTGTGCGATAAAACTGCTGGGAAGTTGGGGGGATTAATGCCGGATAAGGTGTTAATTACGGATTCGACTTGGCATTATAACGGCGGCGGTTGCTGTTAGATTTTGTGTGGGTGAAGTCGATTGCAAGTGCGATCGACCAGAATAAAATTAACGGTGTATGGGTTATTTTGGAAAATAATTGCAGGGAAAAGCAAGCATAAAATTTAGCAGAAGCAAGAGATGCCAATTGCTGAAGTTGGTTGACAAGAGCTTCCTAATACTATAGTATTCGATGATGACATATAAGACTATTGACTTATTTTCTGGTGCGGGTGGCTTGACTACAGGATTTTACCTGGCTGGTTTTGAATCTTTATGTGCGATCGAGGTGGATGCGAAAGCTCTAACGACTTATAAGCATAATTACCCAAACACCAAAATTGTTCATCAGGATATACGTGAGGTCAATCCTTTGGATCTGCGATTATGTTTGGGTTTGCAGAGAGAGGAACTAACAGCGTTGATAGGCGGCCCCCCGTGCCAAGGATTTTCAAGAAATATTCCTGCTGACTATCGCTACCTCAGCGACTCTCGCAATCAGTTATATCGGACATTTTTAGAATTCGTACAGGAATTTAGACCCCTTTACGTTGTTATGGAGAACGTACCTGAAATCTTGAAAGCTTATGATGGTGTAGTTAAGAATGAAATTACACAGCAACTTGAGTCGCAAGGTTATAAAGTCACTTTTGGCTCACTAAACTCCGCGCATTATGGAGTACCGCAGACCAGATCAAGGGCTTTTTTCCTGGCTAGTTTAGATAAACCACTTCAATTCCCTGAACCTACACACGCTGGCGAGATTAGAAGCGATTACAGAGCTACTAAATCTTCTTACCAACTTAGTCTCCTAGAATCAAACATTTCTTCAGTCGTCACAGTTAGAGATGCGATTGGAGATTTGCCGTCATTGAACGCAGGAGACCAATATAATGCTGAAGTTTATCCTTTTCCACCCCAAACTGCGTACCAAGCAATGATACGTAATGGAAGTACGAAACTTTTCAATCACGTTGCTCGTGCTTTGAGTCCCATTCAAATGTCAAGAGTGCGTCTTCTTAGTGAAGGGCAAGATGCTAGAGACTTGCCACCGGAATTAGCTCCTAAAAAGCACTATAGCGGTGCCTATGGAAGGCTTTATTGGGATAAACCAGCAAGAACTATCACAAGGTGGGTTTTCCATCCCGGCTCTGGCAGGTTTTTTCATCCAACCCAAAATCGGACAATTACAATCCGTGAAGCTGCAAGATTGCACTCTTACCCAGATAACTTTCACTTTCTGGGAACATACACTGATATGGCTTCTCAAATAGGAGAATCAGTACCCCCACTTCTAGGTAAAGCAATAGCTGCATCTATTCTCCAAGTTCACTGTCAAAAGACGGTGTACTGAGTTGATCTTGCAAAGCTGAGAGAACAGTTTGCACATATCGATCAAGTGTAATACGAGTTCGCTTAACCCTGATGTGAACTGCTTCTGGAGGAATGGTTCTAGCTCTAAAAAGTTGCTTTTGATTCTTGTACCAAACTAACTCTAGCTTACCTGCAACATTGCCTTGTAGGCCTGCTCCCGATCTTCCAGTAACTCTATCCACTGTCCAAGCCCAAGAAAAAGCATTTGGGTCAAGTGGATTAAGAGGGAATTCACAGTAAATATATTCATATCCTCTAATGGTTTTCAGCAGTATGCCTTCATAGCTATTGGTAATGCTCTGTGCTGCTTGACTCGATATAATTTTCTCGTTCCAATGCTGAACAATAGCTGCTCCGAGTTCAGCAGGTGAGGATTGTTCCGTCAAACCAGGAAAACCAAGTTTGGCAGCCTTTTTGATAACATCTGCTCTCTGAATGACAAACAAAAATGTATTTACAAGAGTAAGAGTATTCAGTTGAAGAGATTTGAGTGACCAACCACTTGCAGTCGTGGTGTCAACAGCATCATAGAGGAGTTTGCTACATCCTAATGCTGGATCTGATAAAGGAATATGCTTGACATAATGAAAAATAGCTTCCCAAGTATAATCCTCTATCGAGCCTATAACTGGAGATGCAATGGTAGCAATAATGGCTTGCCTCAATCTTTCAATCTCGTTTTCCGTCAGCACTCAAGAGTTCCTCTACAATTCGTAAAAATTCACCCATTGTTATGTCCAGAGCATTTGTAATGTGACTAAGAACTCTAACAGATGGACTTTTCAGCCCTCGCTCAAGCTGGCTGATATAGGTTCTGTGCAGACCTGTGACTTCTGCCAGATATTCTTGTGACCAACGTTTCTCTATGCGACGACGTTGTATTTCTAGTCCTAAAGTTTGATCTAGTTTGCTAGGCTGCATAGAGAAAAATAGTAAGGTTTTGAATACAAAAGTTCTACAGACTAAAGTATTCAATGTGGCAATATGAGCACTGAACTCACTCGCCTCTGGTGGCGATGGCATCTTGGCTGTGTCCAAAAGCCCAGGTTTAACCAGCTTTTTCCCCATGCCGCGAAACTTCCCGCTAAATTAAAGAAGTAAAAAAATCATTCACATCCTACCCAGGAGATGCCATGCCTCGCGTCAGAGCACCAGAATTCCCCGGAAACTACCCCTGGTTAAACACCGACAAACCTTTATCCATTGAATCTCTAAAAGGCCGGGTCGTCCTCCTCGACTTCTGGACGTACTGCTGCATCAACTGCTTGCACGTCCTCCCAGACTTAAAATACCTCGAACAAAAATATAAAGATTCCCTCACGGTTATCGGCGTTCACTCGGCTAAATTTGAAAACGAAAAAGAAGTAGAAAACATCCGCCAAGCTATCCTCCGCTACGATATCGAACATCCCGTAATCGTAGACAGCGGCATGAAAGTTTGGCAAAGCTACGCGGTTCGCGCTTGGCCGACTTTAATGGTGATCGATCCTGAAAGTTATGTCGTTGGGTTTGTTTCCGGTGAAGGCAATAGAGAAGCACTTGACGAATTAGTTGGCAAGTTAATTGCTGAATACAAAGATAAAAATGCACTCAAATTTAAACAACTCACTTTTAGCTTAGAAAAACAGCGCAAACCGGTATCCACACCGCTGGCTTTTCCCGGTAAAGTGCTGGCATTTGCGATCGCTGCAACGGAGGCAAAACATCTTCACCAACAGGTCGCGCTTTTGGGCGAAATGAGCCAGGAAAATGAATCTGTAGATGAAACTGTATTGCCCGGGCCTGCTAATTCAGTCATACAAAACTTAGTCGGTTCTTGCTTATTTATTGCCGATTCCGGCCACAATAGGATTGTTGTCAGCACCCTCGAAGGTGAGGTGCTGCACGTCATCGGTAGTGGCAAACCGGGTTTAACTGATGGGGACTTTGAAGAGGCTGAGTTTTTTGCACCTCAAGGTATGGCTTTTGATGCAGAAACTCAAATTCTATATGTTGCTGATACGGAAAATCATGCTCTCAGAAAGATTGATTTTACGACTCAACGGGTAGAAACTATTGCTGGTACGGGCGAACAAAGTCACGAAATTTCACCCCGCAGCGGCAAGGGTTTAGAAACGCAATTGAATTCGCCTTGGGATTTAGAAAGAGTTGGAAATAGACTTTTTATTGCAATGGCGGGTTCCCACCAAATTTGGGAAATGCAGTTAGACACTGGCACGATCGGCACTTATGCGGGTATTGGCCGAGAATCCTGTGTGGACGGGAATCTTGCAGAATCTGCTTTTTCTCAGCCCAGCGGCCTCGCTACGGATCGATCGGAGTTGTTTGTTGCCGACAGCGAAATTAGTTCGATTCGTGCTGTGGGTATAGATGAAGACCCGAAGGTTCGCACTGTTTGCGGTAGCGGTGAATTGTTTGGTTTTGGGGATAAAGATGGTCGCGGTGATGAGGTCAGGTTGCAGCACTGTTTGGGTGTTGAATACGCTCAAAATTACCTCTGGGTGGCTGATACTTACAATCACAAAATTAAGCGGATCGACCACCGGGGCGGTACGTGCAGAACAATGATTGGAGATGGTACAGCAGGTTTGGTTGATGCTAAAGGTCTTAAGGCTCGATTTTTTGAACCTTCAGGGTTGAGTGCGATCGGGCCTCACTTGTTTGTTGCTGATACGAACAATCATGTAATTCGGAGAATTGAGTTGGATACGCTGGAAGTCACAACTTTGGATTTCCCCAGTTTGTGCGCTCCCGAGGTTTGTTTGCCTGAGTAAGCCGATCGACCTTTTTGACATCAGGCACGGTTTTCAATTCTCCTGATTGCCAGATTGATTGTGGTAAAGTAGGGTGCTCTTCGGCGCACCTTACCACAATTTTCAAGCCACGTAAGTTACCCTAATTATTCCCGGTGAGTGCAGTGCCTCACCCGCAATTCACTCCTGGATGCAGAACCTCTATATTTAGGATGTACGGCCCAAGAACACCTAACCGATAAAGTAGAACGCCCAACCACTTTTTGCGTCCAGGACGGAATTACTAAATGTTGTTAATTCCATCGCTACTAAAACCGCGATCGCCCGTATTAAATAATCGCAAAAATCCTCGCCCCAATCTAAAATTCCGAATAGCTCAGCAGCCGCACTATTTTTTCATCATCGTTCAATTCGCCGACAATTCGTCGCACGGGTTTCGGCCAGATTTTAATCAAAGTAGGAGTTGCTGAAATCTGATCTGCCTCAGCTTGGTCTGGATGTTTCAAAACATCAATTACTTTTAAAGTGTAGGGACGATCGAGGCATTGCTCTAAAAACTGGTGTAAAGTTTCGAGGGTGCGTTCGGTGCTGGGGTTGCTGCCGGAAACAAACAGACGCAAAACGTACCCTTGAGTTTGTGGCGGTGGGGTGAGTGCTGTTGGTTTGGGAAGCCGAGCCTGCTGCGATGGCGGAAAGCCCAATGGAGTTACGATCGAACTGCTCCAGTCCGATCGAGCTTCGGGGCTGGCATACTGTACAACTAAGTCGTGATTTTCCCAAAGTTCGGGGAATTCTTCGTGATAAGTAGCGATTGCCATCGGTTCGCACATTTCTTCGCTCCGGGGATGCCACACTAAGTCGCCAGTCCCAAAAATGGCGTTCAGCAGGGTTTGATGTCGCAGCACGGGGGGGTAAGCCTCGGCAGCAACCCGCACCTGCCGATCGCCTGGATCTAGCCACGAGTCAACGGTTGCCGTGTAGCAAGGTATCAGAAAATGCGGCGGTTCCGACAAACCGAGGATCTCCTGTAGAGCTACGCACAACTGCAAATGCCACCGAGTTTGCTTGTGGGGGTCTATGCAATAGATTAAGTCTCCCCCTGGTGTAAACAGCGCAATGCCTTTGAAAATTTCTGGCAAAATCGGGCGATCGACTTTCAATTCAGTACACCAATAGCAGTTAACAGTTAACAGTTAACTGTTAACAGTTAACTGTTAACACTCGACCTTTAGACTCGACCTCGGAGCATCTGAGCCATTTCGTTCGGGTACGGCGAGTTCTCTACACAAAGTTCTTCAGTAATCCGACCTTCTTGATAAAGGCCGTAGAGCGACTTATTCATCGTCGTCATGCCTTCATAAGTATCTTTGATCATGATTTGATTAATTTCCTCATTCTGGCCCTTCAGAATGTATTCCTTAACCACGTCGGTATTGATCAAAACGTCGTGGAAAGCAGCCCGCTTCCCGTCTGTGGTTTTGCACAGCAGTTGAGCAATAATTGCCACTAGGGATTCGGAAAGTGAAACCCGTATGGCCTCCTGTTCTTCGGGCCCGAACATATCCAGAATCCGGTTCAGAGTTTTAATCGCACTGTTGGTGTGCAGGGTTCCTGCAACTAAGTGACCGGTCTGAGAGGCTTTGAGGGCGATTTCCACCGTCTCTCTGTCCCGAATTTCTCCTACTAGCATCATGTCCGGGTCTTGCCGCAGAGCGCCTTTGAGAGCGCTCATAAACTTCAGGGTGTGCCTGCCGACTTCCCGGTGCTTGATCAAGGATTTTTTGCTTTCGTGTACGAATTCTACCGGGTCTTCGATCGTGATGATATTGTAGGCTTTATTCTTATTGATGTAGTCGATCATCGCAGCCAAGGTGGTAGACTTACCCGAACCTGTCGGACCCGTCACCAAAATCAGCCCTTTGTGGTAGCCGGATATTTTCTTAAAGACCTCCGGCAGCTTCAATTCCTCCAGTGTCATTATTTTGGCAGGAATTAGCCGCAGCACCATGGCCGGCCCGGCTAAGGAGTCCATGCAACTGATCCGAATCCGCACGAACCCGAAGTCGAAAGCGCCGTCAAAGTCTAGGGTTTTTTGGAAAATTTCAATTTCTTCATCGCTCATGCACTCGCGCAACCAGCCAAAAAACGTATCTAAATCTGTTGGTGGATAGCCGATGTCGGCAATTTCGCCCCGCGTGCGGAAGCGGGGCACTTCGTTTACGCCGAGGTGAAGGTCGGATACTCCTTCATCTTTGGCTCGGAGGACTAGCTCTTTCAAAGTCGGAGATCCGCCGCTGCTAAAGCTCGGGCTTTTAGGTGTGGCGAAGGATTGCGGCGGCGGTGCTGGTGCTGGTGCTGGTGCGGGCGGCGGTGCGGGCGGCATTCCTGCTGCTCTGGGGGGCATCCCTGGAGCTGGAGGGCGGGGTATTCCTGGCAGGGGGGGAGCTCCGGGTACGGGCGGGCGAGGAGCTGGCGGATGCTGCTGTGTCATATGCGCTACCTTAAGTTGGTGAGAAGGCTGACTCGAACAGATGATTTGTGGGAGTTGGACAATGCCGATCGCCATTGTGCGGCTCTTGCACAAAAGCTTAACTGTTCTCCTCAGTCTATCGCAAGATCAGTTTCTACTGGTGCAATACAAAGGAAATATTCTGCCAATAGGAGGATGCGCTCACCTCTATCTACGACCAAATATGGATTTTCCACATTTTTGGAGAATGTTGTTTAAAGAAAAGAGTTTTCCGCAAGCAAGCAGTATAAATTGATACATTAGCCAAATATTAAGGACTTAAACCGATGAATTCTGTCGATCGGGCTTTTACTCCAGCTCTGGAGTTGGCGGAGTCGATCCGCACGCTGGAAGTGTCGCCTTTAGAAATTGTCAATCTCTACTTGGAACGGATCGATCGATTAAACCCTGAGCTGGGCAGTTATTTTACTGTAACGGCAGAGCGGGCGATCGCCCTAGCTAAATCTCAAACCGAAAAACTAGCTGGGTTAAACAAGCCACAGGAATTGCCACCTTTTTTCGGAGTGCCGATCGCCATTAAAGACTTGACACCAGTTACGGGCGTTCCGTGTACATACGGCACTCAGGCTTTGCTGGGTAACATCTCTGCCTACGACGAGTCAGTAGTATGGCGGATCAAAGCAGCGGGATTTAACATTCTGGGCAAAACAGCCACCTCTCAAATTGGCTCATTACCTTACACCGAACCAGAAGGTTTCCCGCCCGCGCGCAATCCCTGGAATTTAGACTATACGCCGGGAGGTTCCAGCGGAGGCTCAGCGGCGGCTGTAGCAGCCGGTTTGTGTGCGATCGCCCAAGGTTCAGACGGTGGCGGTTCGATCCGAGGCCCAGCTTCCTGCTGCGGTTTAGTGGGCATTAAACCATCGCGGGGGCGAGTTTCCTGGGCACCTGTCGGAGATTACCTCAGCGGCATTTCTGTCAACGGCCCCCTGGCGCGAACTGTAGCTGACGCCGCCGCACTTTTGGATGTAATGTCAGGCTACACAACAGGCGATCCGTACTGGCTACCAGATTCAAATCCGACGTTTTTAGAGGCTTCCCGTCAAAAGTTGGGCAAACTGCGAATTGCCTTTTCTACGACTATTTCCCCTGTCGGCGAGGCTTCGGCTACCTGTCAGCAAGCGGTACTCGAAACAGTAAAATTATTGACAGATTTGGGACATGATGTCGAACCTGGATGCCCAGATTTTACGGGTTTAATCGAGCCGTTTATCGCAATTTGGCAGTCTGGGGCGGCGGCAAGCGGCATTCCAGGTTCTGCTTTGGAACCGATGAATCGCTGGCTGTTAGAAAGAACTATTTCGGCTGGGGAATATTTGCGGGCGGTGAATCAAATGCAGGTGATTTCACGGCGGATTGTGGGATTCTTTGAAAAATTTGATGTGTTAGTTTTGCCGACTTATATGCACTCCCCCATCCGGGTTGGGGAGTGGGCGGATTTGATTTTTGAAGAAACTTTGCAGCGGATCATTAATTGGATTGCTCCTTGTCCGCCCTTTAATGCTAGCGGTTTGCCTGCGATCGCACTTCCTGCCATTTTAGATGACAACGGTTTGCCGGTGGGAATTCAAATTATCGGGCGGCCGGCGGCGGAAGCAACTTTAATTGCTTTAGCGGCGCAGATGGAAGCGGCGAAACCTTTCCCGGTTTTAGATTTTAAATAGACAAGAGCAAGGGATAAAAGCACGTTTCCCTTGTTTATAGGTATTGATTCCAAATCACGACTTGTGCGCCGGGAACAAGAAACCCGGCTTTTTTCATAAATTTCTCGTAATCAAACCCATGTTTTACCAAGAAACCGAGTTTCTCCCGCCCAGCCCTACTTATTAATAATTACGCTGTAAAAGTTTGATAATACCTCTTTAGATTGATATAGATTTTGATTGTTTTATTTTAAATATGGTAGCAGTTCGCTGCCAATATTTAGGGAAAAATTTTTATGTTTACTTCCGGGCCGATTACCGCTCCCGTTCCCGTTTTTCTGCTTCTTTTAGCAATCATGCTAATCGCGCCCCTGTTATTTGAGCGCTTGCGGCTACCGGGAATAGTCGGTTTAATTATTGCTGGCGTAATTGTCGGACCAAACGGTCTCAATTTGCTGCAACGGGACGCTACTATTGTTTTGTTAGGTACAGTAGGATTGCTGTTTTTGATGTTCCTAGCGGGACTGGAAACTAGCCTCGACGACCTCAAACTCAATGCGGACAAAGCTGTCATATTTGGGCTGGCTACTTTTTCGTTACCGATGATATTGGGGACGGGAGCGATGCTGCTGTTGGGATATAGCTGGCTGGCTTCAATTTTAATTGCTTCTTGTTTCGCTACGCACACGCTTTTAGCGCTGCCAATTCTCACAAAATTGGGATTGATGCGAACTCAGACTATTACGGCGACTTTGGGGGGGACGTTAATTACCAATGTGTTGGGACTGTTGGTGCTGGCGATTGTTGTCAAAGCTTACAAAGGAAATCTCACTCTCGATTTTTGGCTGGTTCTCATTCCCTCTCTTGCTATCTACACTTTTGCTACTTTGTGGGGAGTCCCCAAAATCGGTCGCTGGTTTTTTAAGAAATTCGGACACGACGAAAATGCCGAATTTATATTTGTATTGGCTACCCTATTTTTAGTTTCTTACGCAGCAGAACTAATTGAGATTGAGGCAATTATTGGGGCGTTTTTATCGGGAATTGCCATTACTCAAATTATTCCCAAAATGAGTCCGCTGATGAATCGGATTGAGTTTATTGGCAATACGCTCTTTGTACCGTTTTTTCTGATTTCTGTGGGGATGTTAATTGACCCGCTAATTTTGGTGAAGCAGCCGCAGTCTTTGTTGGTGGCGGCGGTGATGATTTTAGCCGAGGTGGTGAGTAAGTTTTTGGCAGCTTGGATACCGGGGAAATTATTCGGTTTTGAGTTTCCGAACATTATGGTAATGTTCGGTCTTTCTGGTGCTCAAGCTGCTTCTACTTTGGCTGCGATTACGGTTGCTTTTGAAATTAAATTGGTCGATCGCGTAACGGTGAACGGCATCATTGCCATGATTTTAGTAACTTGTGTCGCTTCTCCTTGGATTGTATCTCGGTGGGGTCAAGAAATGCAGCACCCGGGGTCGAGTTTGCCGACTGCTACTTCGGGAAAGCATTCATGGGGAGAGCGAGTTTTAGTGCCTGTTGCTAATCCGAATACGGAAGATAATTTGCTGCGTTTGGCTTTGATCTTAGCAAAAAGATATCAGGGAACTTTGCTGCCGCTGCATATTTTGTCCGATCGCGGGGAAGCAATTTCTCCGGCAGAAAAAATGCAACAAACTCAACTTTTGACGGCTGCGGAAACTGTGGCCCATGCGGCTGCTTGTGCGGTTGAACCGATCGCGAGGATAGATGATGCGATCGATCGCGGAATCCTGCGGAGTGCAACCGAACGCGAGGCTAGTTTAATAGTGTGCGGTTGGAAGGGATTTTCCACGACTCGCGACAATTTTTTTGGCAGCATCATTGACAATGTAGTAAGGCGATCGCCCGTACCCGTATTGATTGCTCGATTTCCCGATCCTCTCCAGAATACAGCCAGAGTTATTTTGGCGGTAACTGACAGCGAGTTGACTCGGTTTGGATTTCAGGAAACCGTGGATATTGCTAAGAGTTTGGCAGAGGAACTTAAGGCGAGTTTGCAAGTGTTGTTGGTGGCGACACAACGGGAAAAAAGCAACAAAAGTGCGGCGGAGGTGGAAATTCTTTCTGAGATACCAGTAAATCGGGTGCAGGGAAATTTTATCAAGTTAGTTTCGCAGAATTTGTTAGAACACGATTTGCTGATTTTAACAACACTTTCTCAGCAACAGAAATTGTGGGAAAAACCGGGAACTCTCAAAGAACCAGAAGCGCTAGCCCGGACTCACCAAAATATTTCGATGCTGGTTGTTTATTTTCCTGTATCTTGAGGAAGATTTTCACCGCCGATGATGTTATGAATCTGCATTCATCTGCGGTTAATGTTTTAGGACTCAAGCCAAGTGGCAAATTAAACAAAGGTATGTAGTTGGGCTAGACTCGCTCTTTCCTAAGCTAAGATCGCACAAGCGCAACTACATACCTAAAATTTAACCTCCCTATTTATGACAATTGTGTAAGTCATATATTTAATTCTAATCCAACGGAATTGCGAGGAAAATTTCCGCACCTTTGCGCGGTTCGGAAATACACTAGATCGCTGTACATAGTTTTTAGGCAACACTTTGATAGCTAATCGATAGACCCTATCTACTTACCGCAATTTGGCTTAGTGCTTTAAGTAATATCAAATCGGGTAGCATCAGAATTAATATTACCCCGAGTCAGGACACGCGCCGTGCTGTTTACGAAAAATTAATCGGGCGATAGGTACATCTGTCGCGACCGCTCATGATTATTTTGGGCTGGGGCACAGCACTGCTGTGCCCTCCGTTGCTATGATATATGAGTGCCACCGGAAGTGATATAAATGGCTATCTTTCTTTGGTGGCCAATTTTACTTAATAATTTCTCGCAGCTCGCTTTTACTTCCATATTTAATTGGCTCCACAATCACTTCCCCTAATCAATGAAGCACTTCTGGCATTTGTGGTCAATATTTACGAATGTTGCATACTTAAATTCCCCCTCACTTTTTAGACTCAAATTATGAAGATTATTCAATGTGGATAATTGTGAAGTTCCAGGAGTATAGGATTTACCCAACAAAGAAAACCTTACAGTTAAGAGCATATAGCAATCCTTGCAGGAGTCGTAAATTTTTTACCCCACCCCAACCCTCCCCTTACCAAGGGGAGGGAGTAAGAAATTCACAAATGATTTAGGATTGCTATATCGCTCTTTTCACTCGCGAAGTTTGTATTTTTTGGGAGGTCGATTAAAAAATCCCTCAACTGATCATCATTAGCACCCGCACAAGAAGTGCACTTAGGTACGGAATGTGCGATCGGCAAGTAAATATGCGTAGAGGCCTTGACGATCGCGCCCCGATGGAGACAATTTCTCGGCATCTAGGACAATTTCTCGGTATCTGGGAGAATTTTGAGAATATGGTGATCTATCCTCTCTAGTTCAATAAGGTAAAAATGAGCATCAGACCAAATTTCAGATGGTTTTCTTCAGTAGCGAGTGTTTTGGGTTCGATTTCGATTAATCCTTTCAGCGACACGACATCTCCTGTAAAAGCTGCAGAAACGGTTGTTGTCCGCAAAGGTATTTTAGAATCGTCAATATCGGTTGCGGATTTGCGCGAACTCGCAGAAACAGGAAAAGTCCCCGCCAGACTGCAAGCTTATGCCAATCTCCTGTCTGACGAACAGCGCAGTAAAATCTTTCGGGCGCTGCAAGCGAAAATTCCCCTAAATGTAGTCGGCCTGAGCAACTTGCTAAATACGGGCATCGGCACCGGCATCCTGACGGATTTGACTACAGTGATACCCAGGCGCGACGGTGGGGGTGTGGAAGCGCTGCGATCGGCTCTGCTGCTGGGAGCAAACGCGCCGGAAGGCTTATCGGTATTGAGTTTCATTGAATCTTATCCGAGCTCGCGGGTCGTGGTGGATCTCGATCGAGCTTTCGCAGTTTTGGGAAATATGAACGCAAGTTTTTGGCAAACTCAGCGCTTTATGGAGGCGATCGCACCTCAGTTAGCACCGGTTAAACCCGCGTTTAACCTGCCTTTCGATCCAACCCAGCCCGGCCCTAACTCGGTGCAGGTACGGGCGCTAGATTTGAACGATAGCGCCCGCAATCGACCTATTCCGGTTGATGTGTACTGGTCGGAAGCTGCGACAGCCGACAAACCGACGATCGTCTTTTCTCACGGGTTGGGTTCCGTCCGCACGGATTTGCGCTACTTAGCCGAGCATTTGGCGTCTCACGGCTATGTAGTAGCAGCTTTAGAACATCCGGGCAGCAACGAGACGAATACCAATGCTGCGATGGCGGGTAAGTGTCCCTTGCTAGCCCCTCAAGAGTTTTTAGATCGCCCCAAAGACATCAGTTTTGTACTCGACGAACTGACAAAATTGAACCACACTGATGATAATTTGCAGGGGAAAATCGCGATCGACCAAGCCGTAATAATTGGCTATTCCTTCGGCGGCGCTACAGCCTTGTCCTTGGCCGGCGCCGAACTGCAATTGAGCGGACTCAAACAGCGGTGTCAGGGAGATTTGATTGGGTTCAGCTTGGGTGAAGGCATTCAGTGCGCGGCGGCCGGATTGCCCGAAGAACGGTATCAATTGCGGGATGCGAGGATTAAAAGGGCGATCGCCATGAATCCGATCGCATCATTACTATTTGGAGAAACTGGTTTAAGTGCAATTCAAATTCCTACCTTAATAGTAGCATCTTCTGCAGACAAAACAACTCCCGCGTTAGCCGAACAAATTGCCGGATTTCCGAAAATTCCATCTCCTAAATGGCTAGTCGGTTTTGTAGGAGGAACCCACTTAAGCGTCAAAGATCCCAGTACAACTTTACACCAAGTTCGTAGACCGAGCACAGTAATTACCGGCGATGAAGTTGTCGGCGATCAAGCTGTTAGCATACGCAATTATATTAAAGCTGTAAGTTTGGCTACCGTTGCTCAACTGACTGCTGAAGCTGACAAATATGCAGTCTTTCTAACGCCAGAATACGCGCAATTTGCTTCTACATCGGCAATCCCGGTGCGGCTAGTAACAGAAATTTCCCCCGAAATTCATACAGTAGTGCAAACTTTTATTCAAGGGAATAAGTAGTGATTAGTCATTAGTCGTTAAGTAGGTAAGCGCCAAAAAACCATAGTATTTTTTTGAGTTCTCCACCCAGAAAATAATTATGTAGGGTTCGCAGTCCGAACCTTACCACTATTAGTTATTAGCTAATAATCTGATGTCAGCTCGAACACCTATAATAAAGGTCTTTGTAGTGGTAGTTCGAGGGGGCATCATATTGCGACTAGCCGGCTTTCCTGTTGTAGGCGAAGCCCCTTACCCCCCACGGCTGTATTTTCTTCTTAAGCTGTTTCTGATATATTTTGTCCGTGCAAGGGCAAAATATAACAAAGCGCTTTCACAAACTCTACTCCCAAACTGCGATGCCTAAAAAAAATCTTATCCCGCTATTGCTTCTGTTTGTAGCCCTGTTTACCCTTTACGGTGACACTTTAACTTTTCTCCCCAAACCTGTAAGAGATACTAGCGTGGCAAGCCGAAAGTTCTTCGTCGGGTTGTGGCCTTCGTGGGTGAAGCCGAAAGATTCAAACAAGCAAAGGGATAAGGAGATTGAGAACTTGGAAAAAACCCCTAGTCCCAGTCGATAGTTTTGAGCTACCAGCGAGAAACTGGGTTTATCTAACAATACCTAGCCATGTTCTTGTAGGTTGGGTTAAGCGAAGCGAAACCCAACAGTACGATTTTAGATTTTGGATTTTAGATTAGAGATTTTTTATCCACTCTCTAATCTGTAATCTATTTAACTTGAGATTTGAGATTTTCCTCGAAACGGTAAGGTGTGCAGTGCACACCCTACATAATTAGGTTCTGCGTAACTCCTGTTTTAGATTGATCCTCCAATCTAAAATCTCAAATCTCAAATTGATTAGGCCTGCTTTTTCAACCAGCTAAACATAGCTCGCAAATCTTTACCAACTTCTTCAATAGGATGTTCTGCTTCCTGACGGCGCATGGAGGTAAAGCCCGGTTTGCCGGCTTGGTTTTCGAGAACGAATTCGCGGGCAAATTGGCCGGATTGAATTTCGCTGAGAATTTTACGCATTTCGGCGCGGGTTTGATCCGTGACGATGCGGGGGCCGCGAGTTAAATCGCCGTATTCTGCGGTATTGGAGATGCTGTCGCGCATTTTGGCGAGGCCTCCTTCTACTACTAAGTCAACGATAAGTTTAACTTCGTGCAAACATTCAAAATAAGCTAATTCCGGTTGGTATCCGGCGTTAACTAAAGTTTCAAATCCAGCTTTAATTAATGCGCTCAAACCGCCGCACAAAACTACTTGTTCGCCAAAAAGATCCGTTTCTGTTTCTTCGCGGAAAGTGGTTTCCAGAATGCCGGCTCTGGTGCCGCCGATACCTTTAGCATAGGCCATTGCCCGATCGCGCGCTTGACCGGAAGCATCTTGATATACTGCAAACAAACTGGGAACGCCTTCCCCTTGTTCGTAAGTCCGCCGCACCAAGTGTCCGGGGCCTTTGGGGGCAACCATTACTACGTCTACATTGGCAGGGGGAACAACTTGGCCGAAGTGAATGTTAAAACCGTGAGCAAATGCTAAAACATTTCCTTCTGAAAGGTTCGGTTCAATTTGTTCTGTGTAAATAGTTTTTTGAACTTCATCGGGCAATAAAATCATGATGAAGTCAGCGGCGGCGGCTGCTTTGTCTACGGGGTGCACTGTTAAACCGGCGTCGGTTGCTTTGGCAGCAGATTTGCTACCGGGATACAAACCGACAACGACATTCATGCCACTGTCTTTGAGGTTGAGGGCGTGGGCGTGTCCTTGGGAACCGTAGCCGATGATAGCAATCGTTTTGTTGGCTAAGAGGTCTAGGTTCGCGTCGGTGTCGTAATACATACGGGCCATAATCCTTGTCTCCTGAGATGCAAATTGGGTGATTGACTGCAAAACTCTCATTTTATCAAAGTAGGGTACTTTTTTTACAGAAATTTTTCGATTAAGATTTGGGCGCGGGAAAATAAAGGGCGATCGCCCTGAATTTCCCAGGGTGTCTCGCCGAGTCTGCGATCGTCAAATATAATTGTCAATAGCGTGCTGTGCATTTGAAAAAACCTCACATCTTGCACGATTCTCAAGAACAGGCAAGATGCCTGTTCCACAAAGAGTAAATTTTTTTGTGGAACAGGCATCTTGCCTGTTCATAAAAAGCTTATTTAAAATAGTGCAACATCTCAGAAAAACAAAACTAACTAACTTTATTCAGATGAAAATAAAAGCAATACATCATGTGGCGATTATTTGCTCGGATTACGAAACCTCGAAAAAATTTTATGTAGAAGTATTGGGATGTTCCATCATCAAAGAAACTTTCCGAACCGAGAGGAATTCTTACAAACTAGATTTGGGAGTCGGAAACGGCGACACCATTGAGCTTTTTTCATTTCCCCACCCTCCTGAAAGAGTTAACAGTCCTGAAGCGTGCGGTTTGAGACATTTAGCTTTTGCAGTTGAGGACATAGAAGCATCAGTTGCTTACTTAAAATCTCAACAAGTAGAAGTAGAAAATATTCGCCTTGACGAGATTACCGAAAAACGATTTACATTTTTCAGAGATCCCGACAACTTACCGTTAGAAATTTATGAGATTTAGACCCACATCCCCATTTTAAAAAGCTTAGCAGAGAAGATAAACAATGGACTCTATCATCAGAAACATAATCACGCTCGGATTGCCTACTTTAATGCTATTAATAGCGAGAGTAGCGACAGGTAAAACAGGTGACGCAGCCACTTGGTCGGCTTTGAGGAAAATCGGCGGTTCCTTTGGTATGCTAATCGGTTTAGGTGTGTTGGTGTTTGTAGGATTTGTTGCCAATTATTTTAGTTATTTTGTGGTAGATAGCTTGCTGGTGAGATTTTATCAAAAGCGGCGAGAGTTGGAACAGCCAGAAGAACTGGTAAGAGAAGTTGATAAATTGCCTATTACCAACGACCTTAAAATTAAGCTGAAATGGGCGTTACTGCACAGCAATAACCAAATTATTAGCTTGAAGCACGTAATTTTAAAATGGTTTATGCTTGCAGCAATTGTAAATGCACTCTTGTCAATAACAGGTTACTTGGGAGAATTTAACCTATTTTTTGAGTTAAGTTCTCATTTTAAACTACAATATCTGTTGGCTGGGTTACCAATTTTTATCTTCTTCGCTCTCGTGCGCTCAAAAAAAATATGGTTGCTGGTGAGCGCATTTTGTATTATCCTTAACTTGGCGGAAATTGTTCCTTGGTATTTCCCAGCGCCAGCCTTTGCAGGAGAGACTCCCGGACAAAACTTGCGGATTTTGCATTCAAATGTTTTAACGAATAACCGACGCTATTCTGAGGTGATATCGCTGGTTAAAACAGAACAACCTGATATCGCGGTTTTTGTAGAAGTTAGCACAGTTTGGGCGAAAGAGTTAGCCGTCTTAAGCGAGATTTTTCCTTACTCTTCCAACCTGCAAGAATCTGAGAGATTTGGCAGTGCAATATACAGCAAGCTGCCTTTAGAAAATACTTCTGTTAAAGCCTTTTCAAAGCAAAGAAAAAGCTTGTTTGCAGATGTGAAATTTCAAGGTAAAATCATTTCTCTGATTCTTGTTCATCCGACTGTACCGATAAAACAGCAGAATTTTATCGATCGCAATAAACAGCTAGCAGGCATCGGCGAGTATGCAGCCCAAGTAAAAAATCCGCTGATTGTGGTTGGGGATTTCAATACCACAATGTGGTCGCCGTTCTACAAAAATATGGTAAAAACCGGAAATTTGCGAAATGCGCGATCGGGCTTTGGCATTTTACCGACTTGGCCGACTTTTATGCCGCTGGCTTATATTCCGATCGATCACTTTCTAGTCAGCAAAGAAATTGGTGTTTTAAAGATTCGTACTGGCCGCAATGTCGGGTCGGATCATTTGCCGTTAATTACAGATTTGGTCATTTGAAGGTAGGATTCGATATTTTCTAACAAATTATTGATTAACTGGATCTGGTATTGCTGAATATTTGTCTGTAGCGGCTCTTGGCTGTCTTGAAAACAGATAACTTTTCCGGCAATTTCCTTGTAGTGTTGCAGCATGGAAAAAGTATCGCTGCTGAAGCGAGCGAGATAGTTTTTAGCAGCCTCACTGCAAATTTCCTTTACTTGATTTAGATAAGCTTCTGACGATTCAGCCGGCTTTTCATACCCAGTTCTTTTATTCAAAATATAGCTAGCACCGCCGACTACTGCGGCTCCTACAGGCCCGCCTAACAGCCAACCTAAGCCAGTGGCGATCGCCACGGGAGCCACTTCGCCCTCGTTCGACTTTTGAGCTGGAGGTGGCGGCGGTTCGGGTAAGGTGACTTGCGGGGATGGAGGAAAGGAAATCAAAAGTGCGATCGGCTGTTCTTTCTCAAAGAATTCGCAAGCTTTATTTACCCATTCTGCGATAGTTTGCTGCTGATGTAACGCCTCTCGCTGAAATTTTAGCTTCCACGCATCAAAACTTCCTTCCTGAAGCGACAGCGCCATTTCCGATTGATACCGCTGCAAAAGTGTGGGCTGGTAAAGCCAACTCTCGAAGTCAGAAACGCTGGCTAAAAACCCTTTTGATATCAGTTTTTCAGCTTTTTGTTTAATTTCAATTTTGTCTTTGTGCTTTTTTTGAGCTGCGGCTATTTCTGCAGCGACAGTTTCAGCTTTGGCTCGGAGAGATTGGCAAATGTTAGTAGCTATAGCTTCAATTCTGGGCAACTTAACTGCTAGTTGTTCCTGTTGAGCTGCCACAATACTTTGCAAAGCCGATTCAAACGTGGCAATTCCTGTAGTTTGGGCGGCAGCCACATCTCCTTTCAACCTCGCCCTCAAAGCGGGCAAAGCATCGACGCGGTAGATATTGCTGATATTGGTCGGCAAGTTCGAGCGAAAACTTTCGGCAACAAACAACAAGCGATTGTAAACTTGTTTTTGGTCGTCTGGTTCGAGTAGATTGAGAAAATTCGCAACAAAGACGACAGTGTTGATGTTGCGATCGCTCAACCAATCTCTCAAGTTCTCCCGTTCCCCTAAAGTCATCAATTTGCGAGCATCTAAAACCTGCACAACTAAATCAGCCGTTAGCAATTTATCCCTGACTAAATTATCCTGTTCTTCCCGGTCATTGGTTCCCGGCAAATCCAGCAATTCCACACCCGTTTTCAGGAATGGATGGGGACAGTAAACATTCACGGCCGCCACATCATCCCGCATTTGTCTGGCGTCGTCAAGGATGGCGTAGCGTTTCAAAACATCAGTCCCCGGTTCGCTAACTTCCGTGCCGTCTTTCAGGGTAATTTTTGCGCGCAATTCCTCGCCGTAGTTGACATAAATGGCAGCACCTGTAGTGGGTACTAGGTCGATCGGCAAAGCACGATTTCCCAGCAAAGCATTGAGCAAAGTTGACTTGCCGTAATTAAACGGGCCAAAGACAGCAATTTGAAAAGTTGGTTTGGCCAGATAGTCGCAGATTGAGGTGGTATCTCGATACAGTTGGGAGTTTTTGTCAAGTTCGAGAATACCGAGTGCTGATTTGAGATAGTCGGTCAGGTTTTGATAAATTTCGGGTTGTTGCATATTGCTGTTTTATTTCATTTAGCGGATGCTAGGAAACCTTGATATAGGGATTCAATACTCTGCGACTCGGCAGAAACATCAGCCTCCAACTTTTTCAACCGCTCAGATTCAGCCTGACAATTAATCTCGCGAGATTCCTTTTGTTCCAGCAAATTATCTAACTCAGCTTTCCGAGAATTAATATCCGCATTCATGCGATCGCCCACTTCCCGCCCGTAAACATCAAAACACTCTTTCACAGCATCGTGAATCGGCTGCCACTGCTCTTGAGCCACCTGCGGCAGATATTTCACCAGCTCTTTTTTCGCCGCTTTTACCAACTGTTTGCGAGCTCCGTCTGCTTGCAAAACCCCAACACCGATTCCCAATAAAGCCAATGACAGCGGTCCCAAAACAACCCCCGTCAAACTAGCAAAAATCGTACTGACGCTCAACACAGTGATTAAATTAAGCAGGATATTTTTCCAATCAAAACCCGCTCCTGCCATTGCTACGCCCGCCAGATTTCCGGTCGTTAACGAGAACAATCCCATCGCCCATTTTGCCCAAGCGGGCGAGTTATCTTCGGTTGAGTTGCTGACTGCTGCTGGTATTTTTTGCCCAGTCAGTTTTTCGGTGATTTTTTCAGTCACTTTCGTGTAAGAGGCTCCGTAATTTGCCGCACTTTTCGATAGCTGTGAAAAGGCTGAATTCATCTCTTGTTCTGCTGTGAGAGTCCAAGCTGCTAATTTGTCGTTGATGTACTGCTCTAATGCTCGTTTGAGCGATGCTTCAAAGGCTTCTCGCTTGCCTTGGCTGAAGAAATCCAGAAAATTCAGATCCGGTTGATACCGCAAAAAATCTGTTTCAAAGGTATTTTCTAAGTTAAGAACGTAGGCGCGGAAAGAATCTGCGATCGCCCGCGATTTACTATCTCTAACGCCGATGATTTCTTGTTGAAATTCATCGCGAATCTGAGTCAGTTTTTTAAACTCGGGCTCAACCGAATTAATCTTTTCCTTCAACTCATTGACATCGCGATCTAGTAATGGTAATCGGCGTCCAACAGCTTCGCGGACGCGAGCAGAAATTTGACGCGCCAAAGTCCTCGCCGGACGCAATTCCGAAATCGCCCTTTCCTGCGTCAAAAACGTATTGAGTGCCGCCATAAACTCCGGAAAACCAGTTCCTGTCAAATCCGCCTCCGGGTTTTTGAGCCGCAACCTGAGCGCTTTAAGTGAGGTAATTGCAAACACTCGCTCGTCGTAAATATCGTGTCCTTCTGTTAAACAATATTCACCTAAATTAGCTTGAAAAACCCGCCGCAGTTTCCCTTCTGCTTCTGCCAATTCTTCAGGATCGTCCGGGTCAATCAAACTTTCCCGCACCTGATCCCAAGCATTGATCAGAAAGAAAACGCTCAATCCGCGATTTTTGATGTAATTTTCTAGATAGCGTCTTTCACCCATTGTGCAAGGCTGAGTTGCCCTGAGCACAAACAAAATAGCGTGACAGTTGTTGATGTAACCGAGAGATAATTCGTTGCGGGCTTCTGTATCGTTCAGTCCGGGACTGTCTACTATTTCTATGCCTTTTTCCAGCAAAGGTAAGGGATATTCTACTACGGCGCAGTCGATATCGGGAAATGCTGGTTTCTTTTCTTCTTCTAAACGTTTGGCCTCAGCGGGGTCAATTGTGTAGTTCTGTTTGAAACTTTTAAAATCGAGCTGTTTGGGGCTTTTGCCGTCATTGAAATAAACGGTAACATTTTTTTCGTAACCGTACCGCAAAATCGTCAGCAAAGCTGTACAGGGATTTACATCGCTGGGCAGTAAGTTTTCGCCGATTAAGGCATTGAGAAAAGTGCTTTTTCCGCGTTTCATGTCGCCTAGCACTAGCAGGCGAAAGACTCCTTGGCGCAAGTTTTTACTGGCGACATCAATGTCAGCGTTGTCTGTTTCTAAACCGAGTTTTCCCGATGCTTCTCCTCCTGCTAATTCTGATTGGTTAATGGCTGTGGCGATGTTGCTGAGGCGATCGGCAATTTCTCGGCGGACTGCGGCTACTCGCTCTAAATCGTTGAGAAAGTTGCTAGTTTCTACTTTAAGGTTCATGGGTGTTTCCTGATAGTTTTGTGCTTGAGCTTTTCAACTTTTGTCTTCTTCAATAAACATTTTGTAAGCAATCAAAGCAATTCCTCCAACTATCAGCGCAGTTGCCAGCCAAGATGCTATGCGAACTGCAACGACAACAGCAATGACAAGGCCTGTAAATTGAGCGGCTGCTATAATTTTTCGGCGCCACTGTTTGAGTTTGCCCTTAGCTTGGCTGTCTGGTTCTTCGTACTTGCTCGTCCGATGTTCTGGCACTGAGCGGTCGATTTCTGATTCTAGTTCGCGGAGCCGAATTTCTTGTTCGCGCTTCCGCAGCTCTTGTTCTTTGTGCCGGAGTTCTCTTGCTTTTTTGTCGGGAGAATTCATAAATTTTACCCGGTTTGCCGGTGGCAAAGTGTGTTATTTATTGTCAATGTTGCGGAGCGATAAGTTTTTTACAACTGTAACTCACATTTTCCGCTGTGTCGATAGATGTTAAGAAATGTAAAAAAGGGCGATCGACCTTTTAAGCCGATCGCCCGCAGCGCTGCAAATCCTCAATATCCTTCGGGCCCGATAGTAGTGCGATCGCACTCAGCTTCCGACAAATCAACCAAGCGCGATCGGAATAAGTTGCAGCCCGCTAATTGAGCTTTGGTTAACTTTGCTTTCTCCAAATTAGCTCGGCTCAAATCCGCATATCTCAAATCCGCATTCCTCAAATCTGCATTGTACAAATCCGCACCTTGCAAATTCGCTTTCTGCAAATTGGCACCTTGTAAATTGGCGTGGCGCAAATTTGCTCTGGATAAATTTGCTCTGGATAAATTTGCTTCCGACAAGTTGGCATGATAAAGTTGAATGTCGCCCAACTCAGCATCTTGCAAATCCGTTTTATAAAGATTGGCTTCAGTCAAATTTCCGTAGGGCAAATAAGCTCGCCTCAGAACGCTACCAGAAAGATTTATTTCTGCCAAATCGGCTTGAAACAAGTTATCTTCACTTAAGTCAACGGCGTTAAAGTTTCGCTTGCCCTCAGCATACTGAGCGAGCAATTCCTCAGCGCTTAGCTTTTGCATTTTCATCCATTTATGAGGACAGCTATTGCAGCCAATCCATAACAGTAATTAATGGGTATTAATTTGTGTATTTATACTTAGGCATTGTTTTATGTTAAGCTTGTGTAACAACGATCTCATTTTTTCTAAGATTTTTTTTATATTTGTAAATTTCTGCCTTGCTCGACCAGTAAACGCTTAGTAATGTCAAGATCGATCGAGAAACCAAAGCGAATCCTCTACTGAAATATGCCAGAACTTCCTCTCTCCATAGCTCAGCACTACCACGAACGGACAAAATACGACCCTGAAACCATTGCCGCCAAAAGCAAACAGCTCGATTGGACAGAGCAACCTGTGCCTTTCAAAGAATATAAAATTGGAGCGTATTTTGACCTCAAGCCTTATCTAAAAGACCCCTCGGAGGATGCCGATGCCGATCCCGATGCCGCTTGGTGGCATCGGTTATCTAGCTTGTTGCTGTGCAGCTACGGGTTGACGGCGAAAGTGCAGACGGTAGACGACAGCTACCTGTATTTGCGATCTGCACCGTCGGCGGGTGGACTCTACCCAGCAGAGGTTTATTTAATCTCCCGCGGCACTGCCCAGTTGCCGGCCGGACTCTACAACTATCAGTGCAGAACTCATTCACTTGTTCATTTTTGGGACAGTCAAGTTTGGCCATCATTGCAAGCCGCTTGTTTCCAGTCGCCAGCGCTAGAAAATACCCAATTGGCGATCGCCATTACCACTGTTTTTTTCCGTTCTTCTTGGCGTTACGAAGACCGAGCTTATCGGCGAATTTTTCTAGACACCGGCCATTTATTGAGCAATATCGAGTTAGCTTGCGCCGTCAACGATTACCGACCTCACCTGATTGGAGGATTCGCCGACGAAGCTGTCAATGAATTACTGTACATCGACTCGGAGCAAGAAGGAGCGATTTGTGTACTTGCTTTAGCCGACTTGCTAGATATTGACCAAAACTTGCCTAAATTTAAAACCGCTTTGCCCGGAAACACCACGACAGATTACCCGAAAATTTCCGAAGGTCAACTGTTAAAATACCTCCACAAAGCCACGCATTTAGACTCAGACCCTACCGGAGCAGACGGCTGGAAACTTGATGAAAGTGAAGGGGTACTAGAGGATAAATACAACTTTCCCTTTTGTACTAAAGTTTCGACGGTCACTCCTTCGATTCCTTGGGGAGTGAACCTGGAAACGTTAGAAAACACTATGCTCAAAAGGCGTTCTACCCGTGCTTATACAGGTGCTTCTTTGAGCTTGGGCGAACTGCTAGCTATGCTCGATTTTACTTACCAGCCCCAGCACTATATCGACCAAGGATTAGACGGTTCTCCAGACTATTTCGATCTAAGTTTGATCGAGACTTTTATTGCTGTTTCGGGAGTGAATGGGTTAGAAGAAGGCTGTTACTATTACGCTCCGAAAGCTCAAGAATTGCGGCAAATTCGGTTTAAAAATTTCCGCAGGGAGTTGCATTTTTTGTGCTTGGGGCAAGACTTGGGCAGAGATGCGGGGGCGCTGTTATTTCACACGGCGGATTTGAACAGGGCTGTAGCAAAATATGGCGATCGAGTTTACCGCTATTTGCACATGGACGCGGGTCATTTGGGCCAGCGGTTGAATTTAGCTGCTATGCAACTGCGTTTGGGTGTCAGCGGTATCGCGGGCTTTTTTGACGATCGCGTCAATGACGTTCTCGGTATTCCTGCGGGTGAGGCTGTGCTTTATATTACAAGTCTGGGAAGACCTCGATCGTAAGAATGACTTAGTTGTTATTTGTCAGTAGTATTGCTTCACTAAGCCCAGGCGCATCTAAATTTTACAGTCAAGTTTGATGAAATTAACATCTTACACCATTCTCAAGAACAGGCAAGATGCCTGTTCCACAAAGAGTGAAATTATTGTAGGGTGGGCGTCCCGCCCGCCCTAAAAATACAACTTAAATGCCAGACAGCTTACCTATTTAATTTACTCTTTTTCTATGACTATTTACCAATGCAAAACCTGCTAAATATTCTGTCGAGCACTGATTCTGTCACTTCTTCGCCCGTAACTTCCCCCAATGCTTGAATTGCCCCGCGCAAATCTATTGTCCAGAAATCTAAAGGCAATTTGTTGCTAATAGTATCCGTGCATTGTTCTAGAGAAATTTTAGCTTTGGTTAAGGCGGCTGCTTGCCGCTGGTTGATTGCTAAATCTGAGTTGGCTGCTTGCAAATTTCCCCCGCTGACGGCATCTAAAATTGCTGTTTCTAAGTCTTCTATGCCTCGATCGAGGGCGGCGGCTGCGGTAACTATACGGTGAGTTTCAGAGGAAAAAGGTAGTTCAGGGATGGTGTTTACTAGGTCGATTTTGTTGATAATTATAATTAGCTGGCGGTGCTTTACTTGTTCGTAAATTTCCGAATCGCCCTCTGTCCAACCAGATTCCGCGTCAATTGTCAACAACACTAAATCGGCTTGTTTTGCTGCTGCGCGCGATCGCTCAACACCAATTTTTTCTACCTTGTCTTCGGTTTCTCGAATTCCCGCAGTATCGAGCACCTGCACCGGAATTCCGCCCACAACTAGCTGCGATTCTACCACATCCCGCGTCGTACCGGGCAAATCCGTGACGATCGCCCGATCGCTCTTACTCCACGCATTCAACAAACTCGATTTTCCCACATTCGGTCGCCCAACAATCGCTACTTTTAAACCAGTTCTCAACAATTCTCCACGATCTGCGGTTGCCAAAATTGTTGACAATTCCTCCAAAACATGATTTATTTCCAAAGAAGTTTTAGCTTCATCTAAAGGCGGCAAATCTTCCTCAAAATCAATTCTCGCCTCAATTTCTGCCAGCACGTCCAAACAAGTTGTTCTCAATTTGCGAATTGGCTGCGCTAATTTTCCTTGCAAACCAGCCAAAGCACTTTGTGCAGCAGCGGGCGATTTTGCTCCCACCAAATCTGCAACACTTTCAGCTTGAGTTAAATCCAGCCTCCCGTTCAAAAAAGCCCGCAGCGAAAACTCTCCCGGCTGCGCCAATCTCGCCCCATTTTCCAAACACAACTGCAAGACTTGCTGCACCGCCATAATGCCGCCGTGACAGTGAAATTCCACCACATCTTCGCGAGTAAAAGAACGCGGTGCTTTCATGATTAGCAGCAAAGCTTCATCGACTAATTCTTGAGTTTTGGGGCGGCGGATGTGGCCGTAAAGAATGCGGTGAGACTCCCACATTTGCCGTCCTGGGGCGCAAAACAGAGTTTCGGCAATTTTTAAGGCTGCGGAACCGGAAACTCGCACAATGCCGACGCTGCCTTGTTGGGGAACTATGGCAGTGGCGATCGCTGCGATCGTTCCTCCTTTTGTTAGTGATTCAGACATTTTTATTGTTCACACATTTAAAAGTTCTCTCAATCTCCTGTTTTTGAGTATCAGGCAATTGCTTCTCGGTATTCGAGTATATAAAATTCTGCTGCGTCATTCAAAAAATTTAAATTTCCGCCCTTTTGGGCAAGCTGCACGAGTTTCTGAGTCAAAGGGCAAGGGAGATTGTTTAATCTTTTTCCTACAATCGCTAATTGCTCGCCGGCTTCGAGAGACAAGAGAACTTGAATTAGGGATTCAACCAGTTGTACGTTCATTTGAGTCACCTCCGCCCCGGTTGTTAAATTATACTGTTTTCATTGAGAGGATAAACAATTTCAGCATTTTTTTTCTAAGATATTAGAAGAGCGTGGCCACAGCGCTGGACTTGGCGAGCCAATCCCATCGCCCGTTTCCTCAGTCAGTGGATTTTAGATTTTAGATTTTAGATTTTAGATTAACTCCACAGATGAATCGGGGAGCTTCAACTCGGGTCTAAAATTTTGGGAGGCTAACGACTCCTGTGGGAAAGCAACTATCCGTTTTTGGGTGGGAGTCACGACTCGCTCGAACTTAAATTACTCAGCCAAATATTTTGGCTATCCTAATTTCATGCGATAATGGAACATTAATAGGGTAGAGGGCAAAGCATGATTGGTCAACTTCTAGACAGACGTTACCGCATCATTAAAGTCACAGACTCAAGTGAGGTGGGAAAAACTTATCTAGCAGCAGATACTCACCGTCCCGGGTATCCGCAATGCACGGTTAGAGAAATGCGGCTACCCGGCACAAGTTCGCAAACCCCAGAATTAGTCAAAGTTATATTTCAAAGAAACGCAGAAATAATTGAAAAATTGGGAAAACACGACAAAATTCCCGAATTATTGGCGTATTTTGAGGAAAATCAAAGTTTATACTTAATTGAAGAATTTATTGCCGGATCACCTTTAAGTCAAGAACTAATACCCGGTCAACCGTGGAATGAAGACCAAGTAATTGGTCTGCTATCAGAAATATTAGAAATTTTGGTGTTCATACACGAGAAAGGTTTCATTCACCGCAGAATTCAACCAGACAGAGCGATCCGGCGCGAGTCAGACGGCAAATTTGTATTGGTAGACTTTAGCTTAGACAAAGAAATTAACCCGGAACTTGCTAACTGTCATTTGTTGTCGCAAACTTCCCCGAACTCTGTTAAACGCCATGAGGCAAAAAAACAGGATTTGGCGGCCCAGGAGTTATACGTGCCGATCGAGCAATTGAGTGGCAACCCCCGGTACAATAGCGACATTTACGCTCTAGGTACGATCGCTCAGCTTGCCGTGACGGGACTCTCACCCAAGGAACTGAGTGCCTTAAAAAACAACAAAAGCCAAATTCCCTGGCGAAACCGGGCAACTTGTTCGGCAGCCCTAGCAGATATTATCGATCGAATGGTGCGCCCTGACTGCGAGGAACGGTATCAGGAGGCCGCCGAAGTTTTAGCAGACCTCAAACAAATCGCCGTAAAATTGGAGGTTGAGCCGCCGCCAGCCACAATCATCACGGACGCTATGAGTCAACCGCGAAGACAAAGCCCAACCAAACTGCTGCTGTTGGCTACAACAGCGGCAGCTTTAATCTTGACGGCACTGATAATTTATTTGTGGCAGAGTCAAAGTCCGGGGAGGGCAAAAGAATTGTTAGCCCGCGGCGTTACCAAGGCGCAGCAAGGTGACACAACAGGCGCGATCGCCGATTATACTCAAGCCATCGCCCTGAATGCCGGCGATGCGGAAACTTACTACACGCGGGCAAACGCTCGCTACGACGTGGGCGCAACCGAGCAAGCAATACAGGATTATACGCAAGCAATTAAAGTCAATCCCAGCCACACCAAAGCTCTCTACAATCGAGGTATGGCCCGCCTCGACATCGGGGACAAGCGGGGGGCCGTGGAAGATTTCACCCAAGTAGTGCGACTCAATCCCAGCGACGGTGAGGCATACTCTAAGCGGGGTTTAGCCTACTACGATTTGGCCGACTACCGCACGGCAATTGAAGACTACACTCAAGCAATTCGGCTGAGTCCCAACGATGCTACAGCTTACAGCAATCGGGGTTTAGCTCGATCGGCTGCAGGCGACAAAACGGGAGCAATGGCAGATTTTACTCAAGCGATTCAAATTAGCCCCAAACAAGCTGGCGTATACTACAGTCGCGGTCGAGCGAGGTTTAATCTGGCAGATTATCAAGGAGCGATGGAAGATTATACTAAGGCGATCGAATTGCAACCCGATCTCGGTGATGCTTATACTAATCGCTGCAGCGCTTACTTGAATTTGGCCACCTACGACAAAGCGATTGCAGATTGCACCGAAGGCATTCGCCTCGCTCCAAAAGATGAAGCAGCTTACAACAACCGCTGCATTGCTTATCTGAATTTAAAACAATTTCAAAAGGCGAGCGAAGATTGCAGTTTGACCATCGGACTCAACGCCAACAATCCCAAAGCATACAGCAATCGAGGATTAGCTCGATCGGCTTCGGGAGACAAGCAGGGCGCTGTGGAAGATTTTACTCAAGCAATTCGACTCAATCCCAGCGATGCAGTAGCTTACAGCAATCGCGGTACTATTTACTCAGAACTAAAAAATTACCCTTTAGCGGTTGAGGATTTCGCTCACTCGCTGCGGCTCAACCCCAATAATGCTAGCGCTTTTTACAGCCGAGGCCTCGTCCGCCGCCAACTCAAAGACCGTGCTGGGGCGATCGAGGATTTTCAGAAAGCTGCAACCCTCTTTCTAGAACAAGGAAGAGCCGATGGTTTCCAAAATGCACAAGCACAAATAAACGATCCTAAATAAGCTATTAGTCGTTAGTCAGATGTTAAAAAAAGAAGAAAAAAGGAAGAAGGAAGAAGGAAGAAGGAAGAAGGAAGAAGGCCAGATTACCAACTCCCCGTTACCAACTCCCCGTTACCAACTCCCCGTTACCAACTCCCAATTACCACCTCCCCGTTACCAATTCCCTATTTCCGATATGAACATGGTTGGTCAACTTTTAGACAGGCGTTATCGCGTAGTGCAAATTCTCAGCTCGGGTGCTTTCGGACAAACTTATTTAGCTGTCGATACTCGCCGTCCTGGCCACCCTCAATGTGTAGTCAAACAACTGCGCCCTCCCAGCAATACTTCCACAGTTCTTAAAACAGCTTACCGCTTATTTAAACAAGAAGCTGAAATATTAGAAAAGCTGGGAAAACACGATCAAATTCCATTTTTACTCGCTTATTTTGAAGAAGCAAATCAATTCTACCTCGTCGAAGAGTTTGTGCCCGGACACGCGCTAAATAGGGAAATTGTGGCCGGTCAACCTTGGCGGGAAGAACGAGTGCTAGATCTTTTGGAAGAAGTTTTACAAGTTCTCGCCTTCGTACACTCTCAGGGAGTGATTCACCGCGATGTTAATCCCTCCAACTTAATTCGCCGCAAACCAGACGGCAAATTAGTTTTAATTGACTTCGGTTCGGTTAAAGAAGTTGCCAATCACGTCAGCGAGTACGATACAGAATTTCCGCGCACCATTGCTACCGGAACTCCGGCTTATATGCCGATCGAACAATTTCAAGGCAACCCCCAATTTAGCAGCGACCTCTATGCAGTCGGCATGATGGCAGTGCAAGCTATCACGGGTTTGCCCGGTACGGATTTGCCAAAATTGCAAAATCCGAGTCCTTCTCACACGGGGGAAATTGTTTGGCGAAACCGAACTCAATGTTCTGTTGGACTAGCAAATATAATTGACAAAATGGTCTGCCACCAATTTGGCAAACGCTATCAATCTGCGGACGAAGTGTTGGCAGCTCTCAGGAAGTTGAGACACCGCCCAGAGCAGGGAAATATGGCTCAAAAGAAAAGTATTTCTCCCCTGTTAATGTCTTCTGATAGTTTTTCGTCACGGGGAAGTCGGTTTTGGTGGCTGATTTTGGCGGGATTCGGGGCGGTGATATTTATGATATTTCTGTTTAGTTATGCGAGTCGGCCGAATCCGATTAAAGCTAAGGAATATTACGAACTGGGAGTAGAAAAGTCTCGCAATCAAGATGCGGAAGCAGCTTTGCAGGCTTTTAATAAGTCAATTCAATTGAATCCTAAAAATGCTGAGAGTTTTTACCAGCGCGGTAATCTTAATTATGATTTAAAAAAGTATCAAGAAGCAATTGCAGATTATTCTCAGGCGATCGCACTCAATCCTAAATATGTTCAGGCTTATTTTAACCGCGGGCTAGCCCGTAAGGATTTTAACGACAAGCGCGGGGCAATTGAGGATTACACTCAGGTTTTGAATCTCCAGCCCAATGATGCTGATACATATTATGAAAGAGGAATTGCTTATTTAGAACTGCAAGATTACAAGGCGGCTATTCAGGATTTTAACGCAGTAATTCGGTTGCAGCCGAACCTTGTTAAAGCTTATCATTCGCGAGGGTTGGCTCGTGCTGGGAGCGCAGATTTGCAAGGAGCGATTGGAGATTATACTGAAGCAATTAAAATCGATGCTCAGAATGTTGATGCTTTCTACAGTCGGGGGAGAGCTCGCTTTCACTTAGGAGATTATCAGGGAGCTATGGCGGATTATTCTCAGGTAATTGCGATCGCTCCCAAGAGTGCAGATGCTTACGCTAATCGTTGCAGCACGCAGTTGAATTTGGGAGCGCATCAAGCGGCAATTGACGATTGCACTCAGGCTATTTTGCTGAGCGATGAGGATGGGGTTCCTTACAACAATCGCTGCATTGCTTATTTAAATTTGAAGGATTATCCCAAAGCAATTGCCGATTGCACTCAAGCGCTGAAAGTGAACCCGAATGATCATAATGCTTTTAACAATCGTGCTTTAGCTCGCAGCGCAGGAGGTGACGCCCAGGGGGCGATCGCAGATTTTACAGCAGCAATCGGTTTCAATCCCAACAATGCTGAAGCTTACGCCAATCGGGCTAAGATTTATCAGGAATTAAATAATTACAATAGTGCGATCGCCGATTACGTTCAAGCTATTCGGATCAATCCAAATTATGCTGCTGCTTACTACGGTAGAGGCATGGTTCGCCGCTCCTTGGGAGACAAAGCAGGAGCGATTAGCGATTTAGAAAAAGCCGGCAAAATGTTTCTCGATCAAGGACTTACTGGCGGTTACAAAGATGCACAATTTGAGATTGAAAAGCTCAAGTAGTCAGTTGTCAGTTGTCAGTTGTCAGTTGTTAGTTGTTTGTTGTTAGTCAACAGTCAACAGTTAACAGTTAACAGTCAACAGTCAACAGTCAACAGTCAACAGTCAACAGTCAACAGTCAACAATGCCCCAGGCCCAATTCCCTTTAAGAGTTTTGAAGTCTCTTCACCAACTCATAAAACGGTTCCCAATTATCATCAATAGCTATGGCCTCCCAAACAGCCTCAATCGTGGGTCTCAACAGGGATTGTTCGGGATTGTGCTTCCGCAACCTGTCCGCCATTTTGTCCATATCATCCGCAGACAAACTTTGCAAAACGTGATAATAAAACTGTCGCCAAGGTGCTATCAAGTCGGCCGGTTCCGCCTCAGGAAAAATTAGACTAGCATCATCTCGCCAAGTGCGATCGAACTGTCTTCGCAGTTGAAAAAAGAAATCGTGATACTCAACTTGAGACTCCGCCAGCATTTTAATTGTCACCTTCAACAACTCATCTCCCTCAGCTTCGGGCAAATCCTCAAATCCCAATCTATTGAGCATCAACTGCCGATAAGCTGCATTATAATAATCGCCAAACTTTGCCAAAGCCGCATCCATATCAGCTTGAGGAATCGCCGCTGCTAGCGGTTCCTGGAGCTTCTCTAAATTATCCCTACAAATAAACGGTTGATTGCCGTAACAATAAAGACCCGAATAGTCAAAATAAGCTGCTGTAAATTGCGGCTTATAAGTGGGGATAAAAGCGAAAGGCCCGTAATCGAAACTTTCTCCGGTAATCGACATATTATCAGTATTTAGCACTGCGTGGCAAAATCCTGCTGCCATCCACTGAGCGACTAATTCGGCTACTCGCTGGACTAAATCTGCATAAAATAGCGCATACTTTTCCTGTGGCGAAAAACCAGCATTGCTTGCTTCTAAATGCAGTTCAGGATAGTAATATTCAATAACAAAATCTAAAAGTTTTTTAATTAAATCCGGGCGGCGGATATAGTGCAACCTTTCAAAAGTTCCAAACCGAATGTGAGAATGACTGAAACGCACCATTACAGACGATCGCGTCGGAGATGGTTCGTCGCCCCGCCACAAAGCCTCACCCGTTTCAACTAAACTAAAACAGCGAGATGTCCGCACTCCCAACCGGTGCAAAGCTTCGGCTGCTAAAACTTCGCGAATTCCCCCTTTGAGAGTGAGTCTACCGTCACCGCCCCGCGAGTAGGGAGTGCGGCCGGAACCTTTAGTGCCGAAGTCGTAAAGTCTGCCGTCAGTCCCGCGAACTTGACCGTATAAGAAGCCTCTACCGTCACCTAAATTGGGGTTATATGCGTTGAATTGATAGCCGTGATAGCGGAGTGCGAGAAAGGGACGGACACAGTGAAATTCGCCGAACGCTTCGATAAAATGTTGGTCGGTTACTTGTGCGGGATCTAAACCCAATTTCCGCAATAATTCGTCATTGCGGAAGCGGAGAATGTGTTGCGGAAAATCGGCCGCAGCGACTTCATCAAAATAGTCGCCACCGAGAGATTCAATGGCGGGTTCGTAGTTGAGGGAAAGTAAAGGATTTGACATTTTTCTATTATAGGGTGAAATTGGCTATCACTCCAAATTATATACGGGTAAGGTGCGGACTGCATTGGTGTCAACAATCGCCTCAAACCCTTTGTCTCTCTCGTTTATAGCCGAGTTCGTTCTCCCTCGCATCCCAGGGCTGTTTCATGCTCAAATGTTAGCATAGCTAAAGTTTGAGCATGAAACATTAATGTCTTCCTCGAACGCGAAAAATTTTTACGGTCAATTTTATTGATAGGTAAATTAACCGTTTTCCTTGCTAAAAAGTGGGTTGAAGGATTAAACTTTTTAAAGTTTAGTGGAAGGCACCAGCTAATATACCTTTTTCCCTATTTAAAATTCGTCAACACCCCGTAAATTGCCCAAATCGCCATCGCCCGCAAATAGTGACTCGCCCGAAAAGTTCCCCCCGCCGTAATCGCTTCCGGCGTCCGAAACTGCAACCCATTTTCATAAATCTGCTTCACCACCGCATCCGTCAATTTAAACGCTTTATCCTCCATCCCCATCTGTACCAAAAAAGCCGCCAACCCAAAATTAATACCTGTCCAAACTTCCAAAGGATGAGTCGCATTCGGATTTTCCGGCGAACCGTTCAGCATCACCCCATTCGCCGCACCGAACTCGCCCTCGTTGAACTTCAAAAAGCAAGAATCGTACACAGTTTCTAAAGCACTGACTGCACATTCTGGAGGCACAATATCCGGCAATCCTAACAGTTTCGCGTAAAATTGACCGCACAGTTGGTCAGCCATCACTACTTCGGAATTACTCTCGCTGTCCAAACGGTAATATTGACCGTTCCACAGTTTTTCTTGATAGCTCGGTCTTGCTTGTAGCAGCCAACTGTGATATAATGCAATCTTTGCTTGAGGGTTAGGAATTATCTCCGGTGCTGCATCTTCCAAGATTTCGCCGATCGCGATCGCAGCCTCCAGCGCCGCCAACCACAAACCGCCGCAATACGCACTTATCCCCCGCATTTGCCAGTCATCAAACGTCTGATCCGGTGCTCCAGAATTCTCAGGAATTCCGTCCCCATCCTCATCAAAAGTTTTCAGATAAGCTAAAGCCTCAACAATTGCCGGCCAACACTCTTTCAAAAACTCGCAATCTGTGCCGCCAGTCAACAAAAAGTCACGATAAACCTGCAACACAAAATCGCAAGGCAAATCCTTCCACAAATTGCAATCTTGATAGCTAGTATAATTCGTTTTCTCCCAAGGATGTTCGTTAGGAGCACCCAAATCGTGGGGCGTCGCCCCGACAGCTTTTCTAATAGCCGAAGCTTGATTCCAGCCAATAATTCTCGGCGTATCGTCTCCGGCAGAAATTGCCCTAGCAAACGCTAAAACCACCGACTTTTCCAAATCCGGCCACAGCATCAACAAAGCAAAAGAACCGTAAAGCCGCACGTCCAAACTTTCGTACCAGCGGTAATCAATGCACTCCAAAACCGCAAATTGACCCTTCGGATCGCGTTCGTCAGCCGCACTCCAAAGAGTACCGCCGTCTGTCAGGGCGTATAACTCGTTAAACAGCGCCATTTTAAAACTATTTGACAAATCTGTCCGTTCTAAAATAGGTTTTTGCCAAGCTTCGATATTTTCGCGCCAAGTATCGGAATGCTTCATTGCAGTGCGAATAATCGGCCAAGCATTTTTGCCGTTGCGGCCGAAGAAATCCGTATAGCGGCGGTAGTACCAAACTCCCGATGCAAACTCAGTAACGGGCAAATCCCAAGCTATAATAAAGGGGATTTTGCGCGTTTTTCCCGGTCGAAGAGTAAAGCGAACTGCGATCGCACAAGCCAAATGTTCTCCGGCTGCTGCTGCTGTCTCGTCTTTGTCATCCAACAAGAAACCTTCAGCAGAAAAGTTGCGCCAAATATCCTCGCCATTGCCCGCCGGGTTCCAGCGAGTTTGATAGAATACTTCTACCGCCGGATTAGTAATAGTTGCGATCGCCCATTGTCCATCCCCCTCTTGCGGTTCGTCCTCAGCAGTCAACCGCGTCATCACACAACCGATGCGGTGAAAATCTTCCACCAACAAATTCAAATTTCCGGCACTTTCTCCCCACCTGGGTTGATAGTCATAAAATGGACTACCATCATCTCGCACCTTGACTTCCGGCGACTTATTGGCATTAGTAAACCAACCGACAATATTCTCCCAACTCAGCATGATGCTGAGAGTGATCGGCGCATCTGTAGGATTGTGCGCCACCCATTCAAACATGGCAACTGGGTAACTGCTTTCCTGATAATTGTTCGGCAAAATTGGCGAAAATTGCTCGCAGCTTAATTTAGCCTCAAACACATTTTCATAAACAAACCAACTGCGCGGATACAAAGCATGATAACTCCCCGAAGAATTAGACTCTTCCCCGGTTCTTTCTTCTTCTTCCCTTCTTCCTTCTTCCTTCTTCCTTCTTCCTTCGCAAGGATACCATTTCCAACTAGATAAACTGCCATCGGTAGGCGGTTCAGTGGACAGTGCAAAAGCTTGTTTCTTGCCTTGAGTTTCTTCAAAAACGCTGAACTGACAAGCGGGCAAACTGCGAAAAATGTGTTCGCCGCCGTCAATGTGCCAGAGGTTGAAGTCGCCGCGGGGCGATCGCCCGATGCAGCCGGCACCGAACCCGCCCAGAGGCATTCCGTGCCAGGGGCCGTCGTCGAGATTGCTGGCGTAGCGGACTGTATAGGGATTCTCCCAACCGAGGCCGATGGGACGTTTCCAGGTGTGTGGGGGGATGTTTGGATTGGATGTGCGATCGTTATTCATGTGATTAATCTTAGCGCTCGATCGAGACTTGACAATTTTTTTTATTTAAGTTTAAACTTTTATCGCGCTAACGAATCCCGATATTTCCGACTATTGTTGACTGTTGATTGTTGAGTTAAAGCAATTGGGTTCAGCGTTCCCGGATTCATCAATTCTCCAATCTAAAATCTCAAATCGGTTCCGCGATCGCCTAACGGGGAAGAATATCATCTAAGCGAAGTTGCAAGCTTTTTAACAGAGGAGAAATAATCGGTTGACCGAGGCGAAATTGCTGCTGGGTGTAATCTTGGTCAATCAGTTGGCAAAAGGTGATAGTAGGTTGTTTTGGTTTACCGATAAAAGCCACGCCCCCCAATCCGCGATAATCAACTATCCAATATTCGGGAATTCCTAAAATAGCATATTCTTCAACTTTTCGGGCGTAATCTGTTTCCCAATTAGTGCTGACTACTTCTACCACCAATTTAACATATCGCCCCAGCGTAATCACAGGTTCTCTTTCCCAAAGAGGTTCGCTGACAATAGCAGTTTCATCTAATACGACAATATCAGGACGGCGGGCAGTAGCTGCATCTGAAAATGGACGGATCAAACAAGTGCGGGGAATGAACCAGGGTAGTTTTTCGGCTGCGATGGCGATGCCAATTTGAGTTGCTAGTTTACCGCTGACGGTTTCGTGCGGGCCTGTTGGTTCCAGGTCAACTAATTCTCCGTCAGCGAGTTCGTAGCGGAAGTTGTCACAATATCGATCGAGGAATGTTTCAAAAGTTAGGATTTTTGGCGCGGTGTAAGCCATTGGAAACTAATAGTTTTTTGCTGAAAATCTTATTCTATCAACTCACCAAATCCCAAATCAGAACCTTTCCCCGCGTGAACCAGAGCCAACTTTTCGTAACGCTTAGCGTGTTCCACCAACTCCGCTGCTTCTTCCTCCGAGACATCCCGCATTCGCTTGGCAGGCACTCCCGCAACTAGCGTGTGAGGCGGAACGTCCTTGGTGACAACAGCCCCTGCACCGACGATAGAGCCTGTTCCTACCCTGACTCCATCGAGGACGATCGCCCCAATCCCGATCAGGCAGCCCCGTTCAATGTAAGCTGAGTGAATCACGGCTCGGTGTCCGACGGTCACGAAATCTTCCAAAACAGTCGGTTTCCCGGGATCGCCGTGCAGAATTGCTCCATCTTGGATATTGGTACTTGAGCCGATCGCAATTCGCTCTATATCCGCCCGCACCACCGCCCCGTACCAGATACTAGCGCCTGCAGCCACCTCTACCCTGCCGATGACAACAGCGCCTTCAGCGACAAAAGCCGCTTGGGACAGATCAGGCTTGGGCCAATAGGAAGGAAGTGCAGGCAGAGGTTCGTTGAGATTGCTCATTTGCGATCGTTATACTTCTAGCAGATTAGCTGGTTGTTGATACGGGATATAATAAATAGTATTTGGCACTTTTGCAGAGAAAATATGCTGGGACGCAAATAAATGATTGAAGTTGCCTTGCAATACCCGATGTTTGGCCCGGAAATTCAGTGTCCCCACTGTCGCCAAACAATTCCGGCTCTAACGCTAACGGATACCTATTTGTGTCCGCGTCACGGGGCATTTGAGGCAGATCCAAAAACGGGGGAACTGGTACACCTTCAGTCTGGGCGGCACTGGCGCCGCTGGGAGAATGAATGGTATCGCCAGCACACCCACCCGGACGGAATTCGGTTTGAAATTCACGAAGCGCTCGATCGACTTTATACTCAAGGCTACCGAGCAACTCGCGTGATCGTTGCTCAACGCTATCGGGACTTAATCAGCGCTTATTTGGAACGCAGCACGCCTTGGCGTGGCCAAGCGGAATCGCCCCGGCCGAGACTGTACGGTTTGCCTGTGGATTTTAGCCCCGAGCCTCAAGAGGACCCTTGCTGGGAAGTGATTAATTTTGATTTGGAAAAAGAGCCGGGAGTTCCGATTAGATATCCCTATTTTCGGTTGTTTGAATAAGTCAAGGAAGAAGGAAGAGGGAAGAGGGAAGTTCGGCAACGGATTCGCTCGACGGATGTAACGGATGTAACGGATGTCAGGAAGAGGGAAGAAGGTTCTATTGCTTTCGCGCTAAAGATGTGACCGTTTTTAATTCCGAATTCCGAATTTACCCTCTAAAATCTAAAGTCCCAAGCCGGAATTCCTGCTTCCCGTCTAAAATCTAAAATCTAAAATCTAAAATCTAAAATCGAATGCACCACGCCTCGATTCGCACTGCTAACATACACCGGGCGATCGCCTTTTACGAACAGTTGGGATTTACTGTGAGCGATCGCTTTACCACAGGTTACACCCTAGCCTGTTGGATGGAAGGTCTCAACGGACGCATCGAACTAATCCAAATCCCGGAACCAAAACCCGCACCGGATGCTTTCGGAGACGAGCATTATGTTGGATATTATCATTTATCTTTCGATTTAACTGAAGCGACAACTGACTTACCTAGTTGGTTGCAGTCTCTGAAAGAACGGTTTGAAGAAGCTGCTAAAGACCAACCCAACCAGTTTCAAGCTTTGAAAGTTTTATTAGAACCGACTCAACAGGCGATCGGGCAAAATGTTTACGAAGTAGCTTTTATTGCCGATACAGACGGTTTGCCTTTAGAGTTTATCCGGCGCATGAATGACTAATTAAGTCAGAGCTAAAACACCTCAGAAATCCCATCAGCGTCCATCTGTGTTCATCTGCTGACATCTGCGGTTAAAAAAATCCCATCCCACTAATGTGCTTTAATCAGGAGATAAATTCACCAATAACTTAAGTAGAAGGAAGAAGGAATAATGCTCAGAGAGCAAGCTTTTCAACCATCTGCATCTTACATTAAATCACCTAAATTTACTTAATAACCCATAACCATAAGCATAAAAACAAAACCCGCTGGCGCGGGCTTCATCTTCATCCTTATGGTTAATAAATTACGGTTTCAACTACTTACTTTTTAGGAACAAGAGCCTCATTAGCGGCAACGGGACGGGCAGAGGAAGCGGTAGTTTTCAAAAGTGCGATCGCCTGCGCGTAGCAAGGATCGTCCTTAGTCGCAACCAACATCGGTTTGTTAGCTAATTTCAGCTTTTGTTCGTCGGTGACTTCGACTTTAACATCGGGAGTCACCCCCTTCTGGCTGATATCCGTACCGTTGGGAGTATAGTAGTGAGCGATCGTCACCGCCAATCCCGAACCGTCAGCCAAAGAATGCACCGACTGCACCAAAGCTTTGCCAAAAGTTTGGCCGCCCATCACAGTTGCGCGCTTGTTGTCCTTCAGAGCACCGGCCAAAATCTCGCTGGCGCTAGCCGAGTTATCGTCCACGAGCACCACCAAAGGCTTGTCAGTGAGCGCAGTGCGATTTGCCTTCATTTCCTGAGAATCGCCCGCGCGATCGACTGTGCGGACGATCGCCCCTGTATCCATCCACATCCGAGCGATATCAATGCTCACTCGCAGCAAACCGCCGGGATTCCCCCGCAAATCCAAAACAAAAGCGTCAGCTTTCTGAGCCGAGAGCTTTTTAATCGCCGCCTCCATTTGTTCGCCCGCGTGGGAGCTAAACTCTTGCAAACGGATGTAACCCACATTCTTACCGCCTTCATTCTTGAGGCTGTAGCGAACCGCGGCTACCTCAATTCTCGCCCTAGTCAGAGTGATGTCAAATTCGCTTTTGCCCTCACGAGCAATCCGCAGCGTGACTTTCGTACCTTCGTCGCCCCGAATTACCTGAGCCGCATCCGAGACAGTCATGCCTTTGGTAGTTTTGCCGTCAATCACCAAAATCGTATCGCCCGCTAGAATCCCTGCCTTCAGGGCCGGGGAATTTTCCATCGGCTCGACTACCCTAATCGCTTTCGTTTTCTCGTCTTCTTCCAGCCTCATCCCCACCCCTGTCAGTTCCCCAGAGGTTTGATTCGTCAGCGCTTCGTACTGCTTCGGGTCCATGAAGCGCGTGTACTGGTCGTTTAATTTCTCTAGCGCTTTACGGAGAGCGGTGTAGGCTGCTTCGCGAGAGGTATAGTTTTTGCTCAACAGTTCTTGGCGGGTCAATTGCCAGTCAGTCTTGTTAAAGCTGCCATCAACATACTCTCGGTTGACAATTTGCCAAGCTTCGTCTAAGACAGCTTTGGGGCTATCTTGAAGCTCAGCGCGGACTGATTGACTCAGGCCGGGAACGAGCAAAGATATCGAAGCGGTTGTTGCCATCGCCCCACTGAACAGGGCTGCCTGTAATTTAGAAAAGCGTCTGCGGGCTTGATTCATTGAATTTGGCTCAATTCGATTTTAGATTTTTGATTTGAGATTTTATATTGCTAAAAAATCTCAAACTACTACTTAAACTATTGTGTGGAGGCTCCACCATCCCTTTGGACAGTTTAACGAGATTTTTAGTCGATCGCCAACCAATTATTACTCTCTTTCAATAAACTTAATTTAAAACTTGGATTTAAAAGTGCCGTGGAAGCTAAAATCGAACAATTTTCGCGTAAGTGGTTGAGCCTGCTCGTTAATGGAGCTATCGGTCTAGCAGCGCTGGCGGGGGTCGTTACCATGCAGTCGAGCGGGCAGTTGGGCGGAATGTCCCCAGTTCGCGTTCAGGGGCAAAAGCCACTCTCTGCAATGTCTGCTGCCAGTTTCAAGCAAGCCGCACAGCAAGAAGCCCTGCGGCTGAGAATGCTCAAAACTATCCCTAGTTTTGGGTTTGACAATTTAATTGCAGATTGGACATTTCTCAAATTTTTGCAGTATTTTGGCGACGACGAAGCGCGAGAGGTGACGGGCTACAATCTCAGCCAAGATTATTTTGACATAGTTACGCAGCGCGACCCGCGGTGGGCTGACATCTACCTGTTTCTTTCCACAGCTATTTCTTTTTATCAAGGAAAGCCTGAAACTGCTGTTAACTTTATAGAGCGTGGTACTAGGGCCCTTGCCGTTTCGCCGCAAATTCATTCCCAATCATGGATAGTGTGGCGAACTAAAGGTATTGATGAGTTGCTGCTGTTGGGGGATATTCCCGAGTCAATTCACTCTCACGAAATGGCCGCTGATTGGGTGGAAAAAACCCCGGAAGGACAGAAATTGGCACCGCTGTTTCGAGCAACTGCTGAGTATTTGCGCCGAGATCCCGATAGCGTGCCGGTGCGGTTTACTACTTGGAGTACGGTTTATGCTCAAACAACTGATAAGTTGGTGCGTCAAAGGGCGAAACAAGCTCTTGTCAAGTTGGGAGCTCAGGTGCAAAAAGATAAGGATGGAAACGAGAGTTTTATTTTGCCGCCTCGAAAGTAGTTAACTGTTGATTGTTGACGGTTAACTGTTGACGGTTGACTGTTGACTGTAATTCTCCAATCTAAAATCTAAAATCTAAAATCTAAAATCAGCTTGAGTTAGTTCCCGCCATTCACCGGGTTTGAGACCTTCCAGACGCAAAGGCCCGATCGCACACCTGACTAGCCGCAGCGTCGGAAACCCTACTGCTGCGGTCATCCGGCGCACTTGGCGGTTGCGGCCTTCTGTGAGAGTCATTTCCAGCCAAGCTGTGGGCACGTTTTTGCGAAATCTAATCGGCGGTTCCCGGGGAGGCAAAGGGGGTTCTTCTAACAATAATTGCACTTTTGCCGATCGAGTCCGATAATCTTGAATTGTGACACCTGTCTGCAAAGCGGAGATCGCACTTGCATCGGGAATTCGTTCAACTTGCACCCAGTAAGTGCGGGGATGAGCGAATTTCGGGTCACTGAGGCGGTGTTGCATTTGTCCGTCATCGGTTAACAGTAACAAACCTTCACTATCGCGATCGAGCCTTCCTACGGCATAAATGTTGGGAATAGGAATATAGTCTTTGAGAGTGCTGCGTTTAGTTTCGCTGGAGTTGTCAGTGAATTGAGTTAAAACGTCGTAGGGTTTATAAAATAGAATGTAACGATAGGGCATGAGCAATTAACAATTAAAAATGTACGGGCTGGTTTTAATATTAAGTAAGTTGGTATAAACTCATATTTTGCACCATTCTCAATAATTATTTCTGGGCGGGCTAGGAGACAACCCCTATTCCCCACAAGAAAATTCATGTGTTGTGGAACAGGCCCGAAAGCCTGTTAAGCGAGAATGGTGCAAGATGTCAGTATAAACTAACTTCCTGCACTAATGTCAATAATCCTGTAAGGGGCGGGTTCCACCAACAAGAATTGCCTAAAACCGACAATCTGGAAAATCGTCCCTACCTAACGGCAATATGAATAAACTTACACCTAATTTTACCATGCCCGAAGCTACTCACCGCGTTTGCATCGTCTTAGGAACTCGCCCAGAAGCGATTAAACTAGCGCCAGTAATTCAACTGTTCAAAAGTTCGCCAACCTTTGACACCCAAGTAATTTTAACCGGCCAGCACCGAGAAATGGTCGAGCAAGTGATGCGAATGTTCGATCTAAAAGCCGATCGGGATTTAGCAATTATGCAGCACCAGCAAACCTTGACAGATATTACATCCCGGAGTTTGCAGGGTTTGGAAGCCTTGTTTAAAGAATTGCAGCCCGAAATCGTCTTAGTTCAGGGCGATACAACGACAGCGTTTGCCGCTACGTTGGCTGCATTTTACCAGAAAATACCCGTAGGTCACGTAGAAGCCGGGTTGCGGACAGACGACGTGTTCAATCCTTACCCCGAAGAGGCTAACCGACGGTTGATATCCCAGCTCACACGGCTGCATTTTGCCCCTACAGCGCTGGCCCAAGAGAATTTAGGGCGATCGGGCGTTTTGGGAGAAATTCACCGTACAGGCAACACAGTAATCGATGCTTTGCTTTCTGTCGCCCAACGCGAACCAGAATGCAACATTCCTAACTTAGATTGGAGCAAATATCGCACTATCTTAGCAACAGTTCACCGCCGCGAAAATTGGGGCGAACCCTTACAAGGAATTGCTCACGCATTTCTTCAAATCTTAGATAAATTTCCCGATACAGCCTTGCTCTTACCTCTACACCGAAATCCCACAGTCAGAGAACCTTTGCAAGCTCTTTTGGGCGACCACTCACGAGTATTTTTAACTGAACCTTTAGATTACGCAGAATTAGTAGGAGCGATTCAGAGATGTCATTTAATTCTCACAGATTCCGGCGGCTTGCAAGAGGAAGCACCTAGTTTGGGTAAACCAGTTTTAGTATTACGAGAAACCACAGAAAGACCCGAGGCAATTTCCGCAGGTACTGCTAAACTTGTGGGTACTAATTCTGATACAATTTTCACAGCAGCGGCAGAATTGCTCAGCAATTCCGAAGCATACAACGCAATGGCAATGGCAATTAATCCCTTTGGTGACGGTTTGGCATCCTCGCGGATTTTGAAAATTGTTGAAGAGTATTTTAGTTAGCTACCCCCTGGCGAGTGGGGCGGTTGAAACCGCAACTCCACAAACGAAGTCCCCGCAGAGGGGGACTAATTCCTGTTAAAAAAACTCGCTTTCTGGCTCCATCCCCGAATTACCAATCCCCACCGCCACCCCCACTAATGCTGTAGTCGCTACTGCTACTGCTGTAGTCGCTACTGCTGTAGTCGCTACTGCTACTGCTGTAGTCGCTACTGCTACTCGTGCTGTTACTGCTGCAATACGGTTCAGTTAAGGGCTAGGCAGTGCTTAAAACAATAAATACAGGAGGATTCATTATTATTCCAGTACCTCT
>NZ_JAUBRM010000169.1:0-6279 GCF_036701905.1 Microcoleus sp. MON2_D5 | reverse complement strand
ACTGGAATAATAATGAATCCTCCTGTATTTATTGTTTTAAGCACTGCCTAGCCCTTAACTGAACCGTATTGGGGTATGAAGTACCCAGTAGTCAATCAAATGTGAGCGTAATCCAACGCGATAGGCACAGCCAATTCCAATCAGAATGCTGATTGCCAGTAGAACTGTAAGCTGTAGTCCTTGCAGCAGCATTAAAACCCACAGTGGCGGAACTTTTGCCAGTCTTTCTGGAGACAGTTTCGCCAACTGTTGCTCAACTAATGGAACCGACGTAATCATCAACATCGCAATTCCCGCACTGCCCAAAGCAAATAGAAACCCAAATTGTTTCAAAACTGCCATTGATTCAATCTCCAGAGACATCAGAATACTGGGTAGACACAATGCCAAGATAGAGAATGACAACTGGTGAATAACGCCACCTTATTCTGAAGTATCATTCTATTTCTCGTAAAATCAAGTCCGGTTGTTCTCTCTTGAAATGGATCAATTCACTGTGAGTCCACAATCAAAAATCAACTCGCTGTATATCCGCCATCGATCGTTAAGGTATTTCAATTGTTTAAGAGTGGCGACATTTGCATTCCAATCAGTTCAATGGAGCGCATCAGTTGGGTGTGGTTCATCTGCGCGTTGTCCATTTGAAAAGTTACTCTCGAAATGCCGCCGAGCGATTCGCTATGACGGCGGATTTTCTCCGCCACTTCTTCGGGACTGCCGACGAGTAACGCGCCGGTCGCGCCGCGCTGCGCGTCAAAATCGGCACGCGTAACAGGCGGCCAGCCTCTCTCTCTGCCAATTTTAGTGAAGGTTTCGGCGTAGCCCGGAAAAAATTCTTCAACGGCTTGTTCAGTCGTGTCGGCGACATAACCGATTGAATGCAATGAAACTTTTAATGTTTCGGGCGCGTACCCGGCGCGCGCTCCAGCATCGCGGTATAAATCTACGAGCGAGCGAAAGCGATGCGTTTCGCCGCCGATAATGGCAACCACGAGCGGCAGTCCAAGCATTCCGGCGCGGAGAAAGGATTGCGGCGTACCGCCGACCCCGATCCAGATGGGAAACGGTTTTTGCAGCGGACGCGGATAAATTGCTTGGTTTTCCAGCGCGGGGCGAAATTTGCCCGACCAATCGACTGTTTCATTGTCCCGAATTTTGAGCAAGAGTTCGAGCTTCTCAGCGAAAATCTCGTCGTAATCGCCGAGACTAAATCCAAATAGCGGAAAGGCTTCGGTGAACGATCCGCGCCCGACAACCATTTCGGCGCGACCTTTTGAAATCAAATCGAGCGTGGCGAATTGTTGAAACACACGTACCGGGTCAGCCGCGCTCAGCACCGTAACCGCGCTGGTTAGACGGATGCGCTCGGTGCGTGCGGCGGCAGCGGCGAGAATAACCGCGTTTGCCGAATCTAAAAATTCATGCCGATGATGCTCGCCGATACCGAAGATATCCAAGCCGGAACGATCCGCCTGCTCTATTCTCTCCAGCAGTTCGGCGACAGACTGCGTGGCATCCGCCGTTTCACCATTTTCACTCGTTCCAACCGAGGCAAAACTGTCAATTCCGACTTCCATATCATTTCCCAAGCGTTTTGCGAATGAAATAGACTTAATCCGAAATAGTAGAAAGCCTTGCTGTACGAGTTAAGCTACTGTTCTCTCGCTCAGCAAAGAACGCCTAACCATCATCAACTCAGAGGGGGCGCGCTACTACCACGATCTGAATTATCAGGGAGCGGAATGAATTCAGTTTCACCGGGAACCGCCGGGAAGCGGCGGTCTTGCCAATCTCGTTTTGCCTGCTCGATACGCGCTGAGCGGCTCGACACAAAGTTCCAATACTTTGTGCGATCGCCCACTGGTGCCCCGCCGATAATCATTGCTTTTGCCTCAGCCCCCGCACTGATATTTACTGATTCATCCGGCGCTAAAACGGCTAGACGATATGGCTCTAAAGGCTTTCCATTTACGAATAGGCCGGATGTGACGCTATAAACTGCCCTTTCTAAACCTTCTATTGGCGCTAGCTGAAATTGACTACCCTCCGTGAAAACGAGCGCTAGGTAAAGAGTAGCAGAGTAGGTTTTAACTGGTGATTGGTGAGACTGATAGCTACCGGCGATCAAGGTCGCGCTGGTGTCTGTTTGAGTCCACCTTGGTAAATCAGTCGCCGAATAATGTGAAAAGCTGGGTTCAACTTCTTCAGCGATTTCGGGGAGGGCAATCCAGGTCTGAATGCCGTGAAGAGTAGATTCTTTCTCTCTAAAGCTCTCGGGCGATCGCTCAGAATGAACAATACCTTTGCCCGCTGTCATCCAGTTCACCTCGCCCGGAAAAATCTCTTGTACTGTACCTAGACTATCTCTATGCAGAAGGCTTCCTTCAAACAAATAGGTAACCGTCGCTAAATTGATGTGTGGATGGGGTCTAACATCGACGCCTTTTCCAGCCGGGAAAATAGCTGGGCCTAAGTGATCAAAGAAGATGAAAGGTCCAACCATTTTTAGGATTTCACTCGGTAAGATGCGCTGTACACTAAACCCACCTAAGTCATGCTTTTCAGGCGTGATTAATTGCTGAATACTCATTTTTGTACGATCCATTCTTAGTTGACGTTGTGGACGAAGATACAATCTTAGTTCTGTTTCTGCTTCAGATTCTTGCCTAACTCAACTTCAATGTAATGAGTGCCAAGACTCGATTTCTTTCAGATTCTTAGGACAACTTTTCAGATTCTTATAGTGCTAGCGAATCTGCTTGGGGGTCTTTCCCGTGAATCGCTTGATGTGCTGCGTCAAATGGCTTTGACTGGAGAAGCCTACTTGTAGGGCAATGTCTGCGATCGCCAAATCTGTTTTCGATAGCATCAACTTTGCCTGTTCCACGCGCTGTTGAATCACGTACTGACGGGGAGAAATTCCCATTGTTTTCTTAAACAAACTTGCAAAGTAAGTCGGGCTAATATTGAGCACTTCTGCAAGCTCAGTCAGTGACAAATCTCGATCAAGGTGAGTACGAATATAGCCGAGCACTTGCTGTAATCGGATGTGTGTTAAGCCTTTGCGCTTGGTTTCAAGGGTTGGCGTTGTAATTGTTAGCATGGTTCAAAGATTGGCAATTTGCTCAACAAAACAGGCAAAAGCTAGCCATCGTGCATTCGATCAGTGCAATATTTTGCATTGCCGATCGACTACTGCGCTACATATCCACCATCTACCAGCAATGTTGCACCTGTTGTGAACGATGCCATGTCAGATGATAAAAACAGGACTGCATTTGCAACTTCAAGAGGTGTTCCAACCCGTCCGATCGGGTGAAGTCCTGCCATGTAAGCTCTAACTTCCTCCTGCCCACCTGTCGCTGCTTCAAACATATCTGTTTCGATTACCGCTGGTGCAACGACATTGATGCGAATCCCTGCTTTGGCATATTGGAGCGCAGCCGCTTTTGTCAAGCCTATTACTGCACTTTTACTCGCGGTGTAGAGGGGGAAGGTAGGAAATGCAACGACTCCATTCGCAGATGCCATATTGACGATCGCACCACTTCCCTGTTTCAACATCTGAGTAATTTCATGTTTCATTAACAACCAAACGCCTTTGACATTGACATTCATCGTGCGATCATATTCCGCTTCTGTTTGCTCAATCAATGAGGGGTTTTCGCCGATAGTTCCTGCATTATTAAAGGCAATATCTAACCGACCAAAAACACTCACCGCTTTATCAACTATTGCTTCAACATCGGCTTCTTTTGTGACATCTGCTTGCACAAAAATCGCCTCTCCGCCAGCTTCCTTAATCAATCGAACAGTTTCTTCACCTTCATCAATTCGACGACCCACCACCACCACCTTTGCTTGTTGTTGGGCGTAAGCGATCGCGGTTGCTCTACCAATGCCCGATGTTCCTCCCGTCACTAAAGCAACCTTGTCTTTAAGCATCATGATAGTTACCTCTTGTTGTGAATGGCTGTGTCACTTTGTCAAAAACTCAATGAGCAATACGTGTAGGAGCCAGCAATAAGAAGCGCCTCCTACAACCAGGATGAGTACGATCCTGGCTGCGTGCCCCATAAATTCAGTCCTGCCAGTTCCATGCCGATCAATACTGACCTACGGCGATCGGCAACTCACGTTCAATGGTTCGCAATCGTTGCGAAAAATCATTCAAGATACGTTGACGAATTGCATCTGTTTGGCGAACGGGGGCATAAACAATCTGCGGAGCAAGAACGTCAAAACCAGCGAATTGTAGCATCCCTCGCTGAATTGGGCGCAGAATAGCATGGATATCACCGTTAAAACCGCCTGCAAGATAGTCCTCTTCTGTGCTACCTGTGGTCAACGAGAGCATTGCTTGCTTACCTCGAAATCTGCCCGTTTCATAAATATGTCCATTACCGTAAACACGCCCCATAACAAAGACGCGATCGACCCACCCCTTCAAAATTGCAGGGACACTGAACCACCACAAAGGGAATTGCCAAATCATCAGATCGCACCATTCCAGTTTTTGGATCTCAACTTCAATTTCTGGAATGAATCCTCCAACTTCAGTTGCATACATCTCTTCAAGTTGCTGCTTAAAGTAGTCAGGATCTTTGACAGACGTAAAGTTGCGGCGATCGGATGCAGGCTCAAATCTCATGGTATGGAGATCTGAATATTGAACATCATGCCCAGAGTCTTTGAACGTGTCAATTGCTGTCTGAAACATTGCTCCGTTAAAGCTTTTCGACTCTGGGTGTGCAAGAACAATCAAAACTTTCATGTGAGTTATCTCGTTTTCTAAGTTTCTAAACTTTTGCTAGGGCTGGATAATCCAGATAGCCTTTTTCACCACGGGTATAGAACGTGGCTGGGTCAGGCGAGTTGCGATCCTGGTTGCAAAATGGCGGGTTTAGGCATTGATATTTGCTGGCTCCTACACTTAGTCGCGATCGCTGGCACGATCGATCAGTGCGTTTGAGGGCAAGCTCGGATCAAGTACCTTGCGCGCACTGTCAACCCCTACAACGGGCAGTGTACCTGGATCAAGCATGCCGAGTTGAACCAATACACTCGCCTGATCCCAGTAGATGTGTTCATGGGCTAGCTTGCCGCCACGGAACCGGATAATCGCTACCACTGGCACTTCAACACGTTTCCCTGTCGGAGCAATGCCGGGTAGCATCCAGTCCATCTGAATGGTATGAGTGAACTTAGCCACCATTTCATCGACGAGTTGATTAGTCCCGATCGTGCGCGAGATTGGGGTCAACTCCATGTCGGGCGGCATCTGTGAAATCAAGTATTTGGAATAAAACTCGCGCACTGCTGGTTTCTCGACTCCCCCAGTCATTACCGGGATGTGGTTAACGTAAGCATCTTCACGCATCGTAGCGAGGGCATCTTCAGTACTGTGAGTGCCAAACTCGTACTGTAAATGCTCTTCCCAAAGTGCTTGCAAATACTCCTGGGCTGGTGTCAAATTGGTAGTTGCTTGTAAATTTGCTTGTCCGTCTACAGTTTGCTCTTTGACCATGATTAAATACTCCTGGTTCTATCTATCTAAAGTGTCTTGAATTCCAATGCTTGACTGCTTTCAGATTCTTAAAATGATTTGTCAGATTCTTGTGATGTTAGTGAACTTGTTTCAATGGACGTATAAGCATTCAGCGCCTGTTTCACGAATCTGTTTGGCGGTTTTTTCACCTTCTGCGTCGCGTCTGCCTGAGAATACTACCTTTGCTCCAGCAGCACCGAGCGCGATAACTTCGTTAAGCTTTCCTTCGGAACGCTGCGCGAACGCTAACGCTGTTGCTCTACCGATTCCCGATGTGCCTCCGGTGACTAACGCCACTTTATCTTGCAGTATCATTCTGTTTCTCGTGTTTTAATTTCATCAGTTTGTATCGGGTAAATTTGTCTCAGCAACTCAGTGACTTCTTGCGCGATCGCAATCAGGGCATGATTAACTGAGGAGTCGTGAAGAGAATCAGTCTGAGGTGTACCTTCATGCCCAGACTTATTCTTGCCTTGTACTAGTGAATGCATCATAGAACTATCCTCAATGAAATACTGATTTGTAATTGACTAAATCAATACCCAGGAATTCAGTTGTTGGCATATCAACTGTTGTCATGGTTCAAAAAGCGGTAATTTTGTTCCGTGAAACAGGCAAAATCTACCCATCAAAATTAGATAGCTTGCAGCACTTAAGTAGGTAGGCGGGAAAAATTATCTTTATGTGACGAAACATTAAGTAGCGTGATTAGAGTGAAATTTAATACGTTG
>NZ_JAUBRM010000023.1:50332-84591 GCF_036701905.1 Microcoleus sp. MON2_D5 | reverse complement strand
TTATTTACCGGAGATGCGAGTGCTAACAGCGTCACTGGTACTGAGTTTGCTGACATCTTCAGCGGCGGCAGCGGTGCAGATCTTCTGACTGGCGGTGCTGGTGCGGATCTGTTTGTTTACAAAGCAGCAGGCGAAGGCGGCGATACGATTACTGACTTTACCTCTGGAACTGACAAATTCCAGTTTACCGCGAGCGCTTTCGGTAATTTGACTACGACTAACTTTGACGCTGTAAGTGGTTCCAATCCTGACATTACTGGCAAAGAGTTAGTAATTTTCACAGGCGGCAGTTATGCCTCTTTGGAAGCTGCACAAGCTAAAGCCCTGGGGAATTCTACAACTGCTGGTTTCTTCGCCTTTACGAATGCGTCGAACGAGACTGTGTTGTATTTTGACTCGAACGGTACCGCAGCGGGTGGTTCTACCTTAATTGCTAATTTGGGTACTGCTGCTAGCAATCTGGGAACGGCGGACTTTGTATTTACAGGTACGATCGCACCTTCTGCCGGTGGTACTACTACTAGCTCAGGCAGCGTTGCCGATTTAACTGCGGCTGGGAACACTTTCCCGATCGCCTTTAACAATTTCGGTTCTGGTGCTGGCGGTTACAACTTCACCTCTCCTGTGTTATTTACCGGAGATGCGAGTGCTAACAGCGTCACTGGTACTGAGTTTGCTGACATCTTCAGCGGCGGCAGCGGTGCCGACATTTTCGACGGCGGTTTGGGTAACGACAGCCTTTCCGGCGACGATGGTGATGACAGCCTCTTCGGCGATGGCGGTAGCGATACTCTCAACGGCGGCATCGGGAATGACGTTTTAATCGGTGGTGTGGGAACCAATGTTCTCAACGGCGGTGCTGGTTTGGATGTGTTTTTGTTCAGCGGAACTACTGCTGGCGGCGGGGATGTAATTACCAATTACAGCACTGCTGATGATCTAATTAACCTCGACAGGACTGGGTTTGCAGCCTTTACGACCGGATCTGGGCCTTTGGGTTCGAGTTTCTACGCTTACAGCAGTACAGTGTCTGATGTAACTGTGTTTGAAGCAACTTTAACCGGGCCGTCGATCATGGCTATCTACGACAGTTTGTCTGCGTCTACTAAGCTGTATTACGATAGCAACGGTTCTACGGTTGGTGGTAACAGTTTGTTTGCAACTGTCGATGTCAATTTGGGAAGTACCGGTAATTCTGAATTCTTCTTGCTCTAAACCGCAAGAATCCTAATCGGGATATCGGTACGGTTAGGGACACAGCAATGCTGTGTCCCTACAATACAGAGGTAAGGACATAGTAATACTGTGTCCTTTTTTTGTAATTGTTAAACAATTTAGTCGCTATTTTTTTGGTAGGGAAATGGCATTGCCGTGTCCTCTTTTGCGTTGTTGTCGATGGTTGGAGCCGATCGCACTCTGAGGGCAATTTCACCATCCAATCCGGTTGATTTTACCCGTTACCCAAAATCAGGACATGGCGCCGTGCCGTTTCCCTACAATTAATCGGCGCTGGTTAAATTTGTATTCATTAATCCCTCTCCTGTGCAAGTACAAACGGCCCTTTACTTTTTGATAGTAAATTGTCATAGCTTTAATTTTAGTCAACAGCTTTTTTAACAATTAAGCGCAACAGCTAATGATAAAAATTTATAGTTTAATGGTACGAGTGAAGCGGGCAATGCCCAGCCTACAAATAGAGTCCTCGATCGCCCAAATCTAAAATCTATGAGTGCCGACTTCTGTGCCCAAAATTCCTTGTCAGTCAGTTTCGCCGATGTGGAGGCGGCGGCAAATCGCTTGCAGGGCGCAGCTTTCAAGACGCCGGTGCTGACTTCGGAAACTTTCAACACACAGACGAATTCTCAGGTATTTTTCAAGTGCGAGAACTTTCAGCGCACGGGTTCGTTTAAATTTCGGGGTGCTTGCAATGCTTTGATGCAGCTATCTGAAGCCGAAAAACAGCGGGGAGTGTTGACTTTTTCTTCGGGAAATCACGCGCAGGCGATCGCCCTTGCCGCACGGTTGCTAGAAATTCCTGCTACTGTTGTCATGCCTGCTGATGCGCCAAAAGTCAAGCAAGAGGCGACTCGCGGCTACGGTGCAGAGATTATTTTGTACGATCGCACTCAAGTTTCCCGCGAAGAATTAGCAGCTAAAATTGCCGCAGAACGGCACTTGACTATTATTCCTCCTTATGATCATGCGCGGGTGATTGCGGGACAAGGTACGGCGGCGCTGGAATTAATCGCAGAAGTTGGGGAGTTGGATTTGCTGCTGGTTTGCTGTGGCGGCGGGGGTTTGCTTTCCGGGTGTGCGATCGCCGCAAAAACTTTGTCTCCGCAGTGTAAAGTAATAGGAGTAGAACCCGAGCAAGCAGACGATGCGGCGCGATCGTTCCGCACGAAAACGCTGCAAACTGTTACTAACCCGGATACGATTGCTGATGGTGCGCGCACGCCATCTTTGGGGAAATTAACCTTTCCTTTGGTGCTGCATTATGTTGATGATATGGCAACTGTTTCAGAAGAGGCTATTCGCAGCACAATGTTTTTTATGTGGGAACGTATGAAGATAGTTGTTGAACCGACAGGAGTGCTAGCGGCGGCGGCTTTGTTGTCAGGTGTTGTGAAAGCTGAAAATGCGAGAGTTGGGGTAATTGTCAGCGGGGGAAATGTCGATTTTAGTCATTAGTTATTGGATATCGGAATGATTTAACCGCAGAGAACGCAGAGAACACAGAGGGAGACAAGAGAGAGATGAATAATTCCGATGAAGAGCGGAATTGATATTATTAGTTAAGGAGCTTTGAGATGCTGCCATTAATCTTTGATACCTGCGTGCCCAGAGATGAGATTTTATCGGGAGACTTGTCTCTAGATTTATTTGCAGCAAAATTGCGGCTGGTAGTCGAAGGAACTGCACCTCAAGTTTATCAAGATGCTAATAAATTCTTTGCCAATACCTTCGCAACTGATGGCATTAAAACCCTAATCAGGGAAGTTTTCAGCCGCTTGATGAAGCAAAGCGCCGGGGCTGGGGTGGTTCGTTTGGAAACGAGTTTTGGGGGCGGCAAAACTCACGATGAAATTGCACTCTGGCATATCTGCAAGCAAGGGCGAGAAATTCACGGATTGGAACGCTTTACAGATATTAGTGTGATTCCCGATCGCCCTTTACAAGTTGCAGCGATCGACGGTCGAGATTTAGACCCAGAACAAGGAGTTTATCACTCGGACAGCGGCTTGACAACCTATACTCTTTGGGGCGAAATTGCCTACCAAATTGGCGGGATTGCAGGCTATCAGTTACTGCAAGGTAGCGACAAAAGCGGTGTCAGTCCCGGTACTTCCGTGTTAGAACGGTTGACGGGGGGACAGCCGACTGTGATTATTTTAGATGAAATTGCACGGTATTTGCGATCGGCAAAAGCGAAACAAATTGGCAGAAGCGATTTAGCCAAACAAGTGGTAGCTTTTCTATTTTCCTTGATGGATTTGGCGGCAGCCTGCGATAATTTAGTATTGGTTTATTCCCTCGCCTCGACAGCAGATACTTTTGCGGAAGAAACGGCAGAATTGCAAGAAACGATGCGCGCTTCTGCAAGACAAGAACGGGTTTTGAGCCCTTCTACAGATATCGAAATTTACAACATCGTCAAACAGCGCGTGTTTGCCAGAGTAAGCGAGGAAGCGGCGCAAAAAGCGGCATCGGAATATTTGGTGGCTTATCGCAATTGCCGCGTTAATTTGCCCGATGGGTGCAAAGATGCGTCATACTCAGAAGCGATCGCCCAAAGTTATCCGTTTCACCCGGAATTGTTCAATCTTCTTACTAAAAAAATTGCTTCTATTCCTGAATTCCAGAAGACGCGGGGGGCTTTGCGATTGTTCGCGCAAGTGGTGCGGCATTTGTGGGAAAATCGCGATGGTTGGGTATCGATGATTCACACGCATCATATTCCGGTGGGGATGGATGGCGAAATTACTAACGATCTTACTTCTCGGTTGCAACGATCGCCCTTGCGGAATGCGATCGGCGCTGATATCTACAATCCCGATGGTAGGCCGGCTTACGCACAATTGCAAGACGGGGAATGGATAGCAGCGGGAAAACCGCCGTTTTCTACTTGGGTAAGCAGAACAATATTTTTGCATTCTCTGACTCAGGGAAATTCTTCGGGAATTCGGCTGGCGGAGTTGAATTTGTCGCTGCTGACTCCGGGGGTTGACAGCGGTTTTGTCGATCGCGCTTTAGAAAGATTGACTAAGGTAGCCTGGTATTTAGACTCCGATCCGGTAACATCTTTAGCGAGGTTTAAAGAAGAACCTTCGATTAATAAAATTATCACCGAGGAGAAGGAACAAGTCGGGGTAATATTGGCGAAAGAAGATTTGAGAATTCGCCGGGATAGCATTTTTGCCAAGAAATTCTTTACCTTAGTTTCTAATATCGAAAGTCCCGGAAATGTAGACGATAACCCGGATGATGTGGCGTTGTGTGCGATCGACTTTGACGATGCGATGGTGAATGCTTCTACCGACGCAGCGCCGGAATTAATCGAGAGAATTTTCAACAATAGCGGCGAATCGGGGAAGTTTCGCACCTACCGAAATCGGTTGTTATTTTTGGTGGCAAATCGGCTAGAATTAGAAAACGCGATCGACAATGCCAGAGAATATAAAGCAATTCAAAATATTCTCAAAAGTCAGAACCGGATGGCAGATTTATCGGGAAGCCAGCAGAAGCAATTGAAGGAACGGGAAGGCGCAAAAGATATAGCTGTGAGAGTATCTTTGACTAATGCTTACCGCCATTTATTTTATCCGTCAAATGACCAAGTAAAAGCACCGAAAGGGTTGATGCACTACACTCTTACCGCGCAGGATGCGAGTATGGTGAAAGGCAAAAACAACCAGCAAGATGTGATTCTCAAAGCCCTCAAAGATTGTGGCAAGATTCGCGCCGAAGAAGCTAAACCTTTCGCCCCGGCTTTTATCTTGCAAAAAGTTTGGCCTGCGGGGTTGGATAGTTGGACAACGAAGGCGCTGCGCGATGCTTTTGCTAAGGATTTGAGTTTGAATATTCTCCTTGATGCGGAAGTTTCGATGCTGCGGGACACGATTCGCGAAGGTTTGAAAATGGGCAATTGGGATATGAAAGTCGGGGAGAGACTGTTTATCAAAACTGATGATAGCGTGTTGGCGCTGCCGGAGACGATCGAATTTAGCGATCGCGCCTCCCTCTACAGACGCGGCATTCTCGAACCTCCAGCGCCCAAAGAAGTGGAACTCAGCGCTCAATTGATGCCGAGTGCAGAACCGGCAAAACCCGTGCGCGTCAGGTGGAAAGCGAAAGGAGCACTGACGGTTAGTTTGTATCAAGATAATATTTTAGTTCCGGGAAATTTCCGCCCTTCCGATGAGTGTGAAATCACCATTGTTAATAACAGTATTTTTCGTGTGGTGGCCGATTACGGTAACGGGGAAACAGCAGAAAAAACAACCAATGTCAATCTAACTCCTCAAGTTCCTACCGTGGGAGAGATCAGAAATCCTCCTTATGTTGTGGAAGTGTTACAGCCGAGTTTGTGGGAGGCGAAACCGCCGATTATCGAAATTGACGGCACGATAAGTGCGGTATTTACGGGATTGGGCGATCGCATTAGCGACTACAAAGTGCAAGGCATCGAAGTGCTAGAATTGTCTGTGGATCAGGTAATGGATTATCGCAAATTGGGAACAGCAATTGCCCTATTGCAGCGGTGGCAACCGCAAATCGACCAAACCGCAACCATTCAAACCGGCGACCAATTTGTGCGGCTGGAATATCAAGGGGCGTTGCGGGGATTTCAGAGCTTTTTCTCGACTATCAACAGTTTGCTAAACAGTCCCGACGCGCAAGCTGATGTTAGTTTGAAAATCACCTTAGAATTCAAGCCAGCTTTGTCAGCAAATGCCTCGGATATTAGCAGTATAAAACAAACGCTCGATCGCAATCCAGTAGAACGTTTAAATTTAATGGCAAGAGTAGTATATTAAAATGTAGGGGCGGGTTTTACCAACCATCTACGCCTCAAATAAACTCTCTCATAAACCCGCCCCGCCCATAGACCATGCAAGAATTTCAGTTACGAGTTTTGCCTTTAGATCATAACAACTTCGCCTTGGAACTCTACCAATGTGCTTACAAGAAAGCCGGAGAGAAAAAACGTCCTGCTGCTAAAAAATTGGGGCGACTCAAAGGAAATGCCCTGGTTTTGGCGAGACAGACAATTTATGCAACTCTCAAAGCGAATAATTACGATCCTAAAACTTTATCTCAGCAGCGACAAACTCCTTATATATTATCAGAAGAATCTGGCGTAAGTTTGGCGATTTTATTTCAATCGCTGCAACCGCTATCGAAAACCGAACGAATTGCGAATATTGCCGAAGGGATTATGGCGATGAGTAATGAAGAGGCACATTATTGGTTTGGTAAAATTGCGAATGGCAATCGTTCAAATGCTTTGAAAGCTTTGCGAATTTTATTGGGAGATTAATCTGATGAAAGTAGCTGATTTGTCAAACGAAACTTTAGCCAATATTAAAACAGTGCGCTGGGATCGGATTATTGAGAAGCATGAAGGGCCCGCAAGATGGGAGTCTGAGTTTAGATACCGCGAACCGGAATTTATCGAAATTGAGGGGCGGTGGGTGTTATTGCCCGTTGAAGCATCTCGTCACCAAAATATCACGATTTTGCGGACGATTTGGAGTGCGGATGGTAACTCGCTAACTCTGTTTCTTAAGGATACAACTTTTGACGATGATATGTTTGTATCGGGATATATGGCTGTGTGCGATCGCCCAAAAGGACAAGAGTTTTTCTTAGCAGTATTGTACCACGAATGGTTTATCATTGAAAAGACCGAGGTATTTGAAGATTGAGCGAGAAATTTTTGGGATAATACCAATGCAAATTGCAGTTTGCAATCCCTTTAGAGGCGGGCTAGAAGCAACAACCCGGAGATCCCCCCTAGCCCCCCTTAAGAAGGGGGGGACTGGAAGCGTTCAAAGTCCCCCTTCTTAAGGGGGATTTAGGGGGATCGAGAATTGTGGCACATAACGAAAAATAAATAACAAATAACCCACAACCACCAACCAACAAAATCATGCGCCCTCACCTCTTCATCGAGAAAATCATGCCGGTGAATCTGCTAAACCAGCAGGTTTATTACGAACACGGTGGCAATCCATTTAAAGGATTGCATCGATGGTATTCGCGCAAACCTTTATCGTTTTCTCGCGCTTCGGTGTTGGGGTCGATTTTACCCGCAGATATCTCTTTAGAAGAATTTGAATATTTGCTGGGATTGGAACCGGGGAAGGAAATTAAACTCTACAAAACTCCCCCGTCTTCGGTACGAATTAAAAAGGTTCACGATTATTGCGAGAAGGTGTGGGGGAATCGCACGCCGACGATTTTAGATGCGTTTGCGGGTGGGGGAAGCATTCCGTTTGAGGCGGCGCGGTACGGGTTGAATGTGTTGGCGTCGGATCTCAATCCGGTGGCGGTGGTGACGATGAAGGCGGCTATGGAATATCCGCTGAAATTTGGCCCGGATTTGCAGGAGGATATTGATAAATGGGTGAAATGGGTGGGGGATGAAGCCGAGAAAAGATTAGCTGAATTTTTCCCATCTTTACCGGGGGAAACTGTGCAGAATTATTTGTGGGCGCATACGGTGGTTTGTCCGAGTTGTCAGTCGGTTGTGCCGTTGAGTCCGAATTGGTGGTTGAGTAAGACGAGTAATTATGCCGGGAAGGGACAAGCGAGAAAAGTTACGAGTGATTGGTATGCGGTGAAACCCATTCCTAACTTGGCACAGAAGCGGGTTGATTTTGAGTTGGTGAAGGGGAAGAAAGGCAAGGAATCGACGATTAAAACGGATGCGGGGGAGTACGATCCGAGTGTTTATAACACGATTAGCAGAGGCGTGGGTAAATGCCCGAATTGCGATACTGTGATTGAAGATGAAATTATAAAGGCTCAAGCTCAATCAGGACTTTTAGATCATCAGTTGTATGCAGTTGCTTATAAAAAAGGTAAAGGAAGTTTAGAATTTAGAATTTCCGAAAAACTTGATTTACAAGGATGGGAGTTAAGTCAAGAATTTTTAAAATATAATTACTCGGAATGGCAAATAAAAAATTTAATTCCCGTCGAATATATTATCAACGATCACGGTCAAATTCTTAACTATTGTCAGCAATGGTTTCAACTTTTTAATCCTCGTCAGTTGCTAACGCTTGTCACTTATATAGAAATTCTCAATGAAGCTAAGGCGGTGCTACAGGCTGAGTATGAATTGGAGAAAGTAGAGGCGATAAGCACTTATCTAGCTTTAGTATTGGATAGATGTGTTGATAAAAACTGTCGTCTTTGTATCTGGGATTCTGGAAGAAGTCACGCACAAAGAGCATCTACACAACACGCTTTAAATTTAACCTGGAATTATCCAGAAATAAGCGGGGCTGGTGAGTTATGGAATTCCTGTGCTGATGCTTTTGCGTCAGAATATAAAAGCCTCTGTGCTTTATTCGGCACAAAACCCCACTCAACCGGCCTCCCAGGAATCGAACAATACGACCCCAAAACCATCCAAATCAATGCCGCATCCGCTGATAGCCTCTACCACATTCCCGACAAATCCGTCGATGCCATTGTCAGCGATCCGCCTTATTATGGAACCGTTCCTTATGCAGATTTAGCCGACTTTTTTTATGTCTTCCAAAAACGAACTTTAGGCGATATTTTTCCCGAACTATTTGTTAATGAAATTTGCGATAGAGACAGAGAAGCAGTGGCCAATCCGTCGCGCTTCCGCAACATGGGCACATCCCCCGACGAACTCGCCAAACAAGATTACGAAGCAAAAATGGCGCTAGCTTTTAGCGAATATTACCGAGTTTTGCGCGAAGACGGCGTGATGACCGTCCAATTCAACCACAAAGAATCCGGCGCGTGGGACGTGCTCACAAAATCCCTCATCGATGCCGGTTTCGAGATTACCGCATCCTGGGCCGTCAGTACCGAAAACCCCCAAAACTTGCACCAAGCGCAGAAAAACTCCGTTTCCAGTACAGTTCTCCTCGTCTGTCGCAAACGTGATCCTAACGCCGCCCAAGCTTGGTGGGACGATTTGCGCCCGGAAGTCGCCAATCTCGTAGAACTTCGCGCCCCGGAATTTGAAGCCAACGACATCAAAGGAATCGACCTTTATTTAAGCGCCTTTGGCCCGGCTTTAAATGTGTTCAGCCGTTCCTATCCCATCCTCGACAGCAGCGGCGAAGAAGTGCGGCCGGAAGTTGCTTTTGCTGAAGCCAGAAAAGCCATTGCAAACTACCGATTCCGCAAACTTGCACAAACCGATACCGCCGGATTTGACGCCCTGACTCAATGGTATTTCCTCGCGTGGGATGCCTTTGGCGCCGTCGAGTTCCCCTTCGATGAAGCGCGACAACTCGCCCTCGCCGTCGGCGGTTTCGATGTCGTTGATTTAGCAAAAAAATACAAACTGATTGACTCGGTTAGCGGCACTTGCAAATTTTTGACACCGAAACAGCGGCTGAAAAAATCAGCTTTTTCGGCCAATCCGCAAGATTTTTCGCTGACATATTTAGTGGATGGATTGCACGCGATTATCGGTTTGTATCAAGAGGATGGAGATATTCAAATCGTGCGCGACTTTATGAAAAAAACCGCTTTGACGGATCACGATAATTTCATGCGGGCGATAGAGGTGGCGCTGAAAGTTATTCCCCGGATTGGGGATGAGAAGAAACGCATCCCGGAGGAGAAGGCTTTGTTGGATTTGTGGTTGGCGATGGATGAGATTAAGGCGAAGGTTGTTTATCAACAGATGGATATTCCGTTTGAGGGGCAGTTGAGTTTGTTTTAGGTTAGGTGGTTGAAACAATGAGAAGAGATCCCCCCTAACCCCCCTTAATAAGGGGGGACAAGAGTTTAATTCAATTAGAGAAGAGATCCCCCCTAGCCCCCCTTAAGAAGGGGGGGACTGGAAGTGTTCAAAGTCCCCCTTCTTAAGGGGGATTTAGGGGGATCGAAGATTAGGGCACATAACAAATAACCAATAACAAATTACTAATAACTATTATGCCGGATGTTTATGTTATCGGAGGTTGTAATGGTTCGGGAAAGACAACTACGGCGATGCAGTTGTTGCCGCATTTTCTCAATGTGTTTGAGTATGTCAATGCTGATGAAATAGCTGTTGGGCTTTCACCTTTCAATCCCGAATCTGTGGCGATTCAAGCGGGGCGATTGATGCTGCAACGGTTAGACGCGCTATCAAATGCCGGTGCTGATTTTGCTTTTGAGACAACTCTCGCCTCTCGCAATTATGTCCGGTTTTTGCGGAAGTGTAAAATAAAAGGTTATACTGTTAATTTAATTTATTTTTGGTTGCAAAGCCCGGAATTAGCGGTTTATCGGGTGCGGCGTCGGGTAGAAAGTGGGGGGCATAATATTCCTGAAGATGTGATTCGCCGCCGCTATGAAAGAGGGAGGAAAAATTTATTAGAATTGTATTTACCTTTAAGTGATATGTGGGTTAGTTATGATAATTCTAATCCAATTCCTGAATTGATTGCCGAATGCCCTTTAAATTCTAATCCGATAATTTATCAGTCCCAGATTTGGAATACAATTACTCAGGAGGATTAATCCGATGACTCAAACAAATCAGAAATTGTCCGATCGAATCGATGCTGGTGTTAAAATGGCGATCGCACAGGCGATCGAGAAACACCGCAAACTCGGACAATCTATTAGTATTTGGCAGGATGGAAAAGTCGTGACACTTTCGGCTGATGAGATTCCCCCTTTGCGTAAGTCTTGATTAAAATAAGTTTGTAGTTGCCCGCGCTACGATCCGGGCGGCGCTGAAGCGCAACTACGAACCTTAAAGAATAACTAATAACATGAATTTAACAGATTATGCTTGGCGGATTAGCTATTCTAGCAACGAAAATAACCCGATCGCCGATTTCTACATTCCCGCGCTAGAATGTGCTCTACAGTACGATCGTAAATCCGGCTTTTTCAACAGCGCTATCCTCAGTAAAGTCGCGCAGGGATTGGGTGCGATGCTGCACAATCAAGGGCGGATGCGGTTAATCATGGGCTGTCAATTCAGCCCGCAAGATTTGCAAGCCATCCAACAAGGTTACGCCCTGCGAGATGCAGTTACTATCCGCCTCGATACCGATTTACAGCCGCCCAAAACCTTCGCGCAACTCAAACATTTTGAAATCCTCAGTTGGCTGATTCAAAACAGTTATCTCGATATTAAAATTGCCGTTCCCCTCAAATCTAATGGCTTACCAGTCGATACTGAAAGTTTACTCGATCGGCAGCATATTTTTCATGAAAAAGTCGGCATTTTTACCGACAGCAAGGGCGCACAATTAGCTTTTAGCGGTTCCAATAACGAATCTCTCAGCGGTTGGGAAAGCAACGTTGAATCTTTCCACGTTTATTGTGCTTGGGAAGGCGGCAGAGATGCGGAACGAGTTTCTGAAGAAATTTTTCGGTTTGAACAGTTGTGGAACAATTTATCGCCGAATGTGCGCGTTTTTGAAGTGCCGGAAGCGGTGAAAAATAAGCTACTCAGCTATGCGCCTAGCAGTAAGCCTGTGTGGAATCGGGAGGAAGGTTCGGCAACGGATTTTGTAACGGATGTAACGGATGAGGGAGGTTCGGCAACGGATTTTGTAACGGATGTAGCGGATGTAACGGATGTTAGGAGTCGGGATTTAGGAGGAGGAGTTGGGGATGCTGAATTATCCCTAGATTATGCTAAATTTGAACCGCTTCTCAACTTGTACGCTTCACCAAGTTGTCTCGATTATTGTTTGAAATCAATTCCGATCGCACCTTGGCCGCATCAGATTAAGATATTGCGTAGAGTGGCGGCAAATTTCCCGAAAAGTTTCTTAATTGCGGATGAAGTTGGATTGGGGAAAACCATCGAAACTGGGTTGATTCTGCGTTACTTGCTTGTCAGTAAAAAAGTCAAACGTGTGTTAATTTTAGCACCCGCCAGCATTCAGCCGCAATGGCACGAAGAATTGCGCGAAAAATTCAATTTGCACTTTTGGAGTTACAACAAAGGTGAATTAAAAAATTCGTATGGGGAGAAAAGTCAGTCAGGGGAAGAAAATATTTGGAATTCCCAAAATCTGATTTTAGCATCATCTCATTTAGTCCGTCGGAGCGATCGTACCAAAGAACTCCTAGACGCCAAACCGTGGGATTTGGTGATTCTGGATGAAGCGCATCACGCCCGCCGCCAAAGCCCGCAAAACCGCAAGGAAACTCCGAATCGCTTGCTACAGTTAATGCAGCAGTTGCGAGAAAAAAGTCGATCGCTATTGTTATTATCCGCCACGCCGATGCAGATTGACGCGATCGAAGTTTTCGATTTATTGCACCTTCTAGGACTCCGGGGACATTGGTCTTATGGTGAGAATTTCTGCAATTATTTTAGCACGCTGTCGGAAAAGCCCGATCGCCAAACCTTGAATTTTTGGCAGCAGATGTCTGTGGATTACTTCCAGCAAGGGGGTTCGCCCTGTACTCGGTTGCAGGAATATTTACAGAAGGGCGATCGGCTACTATATTATAAGTTGCGCGATGTGTGGGAAAAAAACCAGCGAGTCAACCCAAAACAAGTTGTGGAAGACACGGATTTTATCGCCGCTTCCCGCCAATATTTGACAGTGAATACTCCCCTCAAAGATTTGATGTTTCGCCACACCCGCGACACCTTGCGCCAATACTATCAGCGCGGATTGTTGGATCGCGATATTCCCCACCGCGCCGTCAGAGACAATGCGATTACTTTAGAAAATAACCGCGAAGTCCCGCTTTATCTCGCCGTCAGCAATTACGTGCGCCACTTTTACAATCTCGCGCAAAAAGACAACCGCAAAGCGTTAGGTTTTTTGATGACTCTTTACCGCAAACGCCTGACAAGTTCGTTTTATGCCATCCGCGAATCTTTACAGCGTCGCCTCGAAGGAATTAGCATTACTGAAGATGATTTTCAGGATTTAGATGATGCGGATGATGTGATTTTGGAAGGGATGGAATCTTATTTTGAACCAGCCGATCCTGAAGAAATTAAATATTTAGAAGATTTACTGTATCAGTTCGAGAATACAGGCGAAGATAGCAAGCTTTCGCATTTTATCACAATTTTGCGTCAAGAACTAATCCAGCGCGAAAGTGCGATCGTCTTCACGCAATACACCGACACAATGGACTATCTCAGAACTGCTTTACAACAATTATATGGTGCTCAGATTGCTTGCTATTCCGGGCGCGGCGGAGAATTGTATCAAAATGGAGAATGGCGAACTTTTCCGAAAGAACAAATTAAAACCCAATTCCGACACGGAATCATCAAAATTTTACTTTGTACCGAATCCGCATCGGAAGGGCTAAATTTGCAAACTTGCGGCGTTTTAATCAACTATGATATGCCTTGGAATCCCATGCGTGTAGAACAGCGAATCGGCCGACTCGATCGCATCGGCCAGATTTATGATACCGTAAGAATACACAATTTTTACTATGACGGAACAGTAGAGGCGAAGGTTTACAAGAAATTGCGCGATCGCATCGATGCTTTTCAAACCGTAGTCGGCAATTTGCAACCGATTCTCGCGAGAGTTCCCACTTTCATCGAACAAGCTGTAATGAGTGCAGATCCCGAAGAAGAGGGCGTTTTGTTGGGAGAGTTCGATCGCATTTTAGACGCGCCGCCTTTGCGCCTTGCCCTCGATGAAATGGTAGCGATGGATGTAGAATCAGATTTGCAAGAAATCCGTCAACCTTTGCCGCCGACTTCTCTGTTTCCTGAAACCATCGAAAATTTGTTTGTCAATTCTGTGATTTTAAAGCAGATTGGCGCTACATTCGATCGTTCGGAAAATCGCACTTGGCAGCTTAACTATAAAAGTCGCGGTTATTATATCACATTTTACCCGGATATCTTTGAGGAAAATGCTTCACTGCAATTGATGAGTTTTGGCAATCCGTTGTTTGAAGAAATGCTAAGTGCGATCGCCCTTATGTCAAACTGTGCTTAATCGAATATGTTTAGCCTGTTTCACGAGTTTACGCTATAGCAACCTTCTCGGCCGTTAAGACATTAATGATTTCTTCCACCCTTAATAGTTAAGCATCCTTATCCTGACTCCTGACTCCTGACTCCTGCTATACTTTCAGCAGTGCTAGAGTTTGGTGCTCAACTTTGGCACTTTAGGACTAAACTACTTTTTATGACGATCGTCCTTTTTATTTAATTTGCACAATGTCTTCAGAAACAAACTCAGCGGCTCAATCTACAACTGGTGCAGATGCGATCGATGTTGCGATCGCCTCTGGGATCGACTTTGACGGTACTCCGATTCCGCAAGCAAAATTAGACCTCTACAAGCAAGTGATGGGCTTAGAAGCCGGCAGACAGCGCAGTGGCGTGTCAAATACAATGCGATCGCGCATTGTCCGAATCGGTGTCAAACATCTGCCTCAAAACGAGCTCGATAAAATGCTCCTCGATGCCGGCTTTGCACCGCTTAAAGAGAAAGAAATTGCTTTTTATTACGGCGGTAAGTAGATAGTATTTATCCTATTTTTCCAAACTCTTGTGGGGTGGGCATCTTGCCCGCCCAAAAGCTTAAATTTTAATGCTAAAAAACTTACTCACTCCGGTTTCAAAGTGCGTTCCATCAGCGATAAAACGGCTTGTTCTGGAGTAATTTCACTATTTAATAAGCGATAAACTTGACGAGATACAGGAACTTCAATGCCGCGTTGAGTAGCCAAATCAATCAACACATTAGTAGTATTAACACCCTCAGCAGTGCTCTGCAATTCGTACAAAATTTGCTCCAAAGATTTGCCTTTAGCTAATCCGAAACCAACCCGATAATTGCGCGATAAAGGACTGTTGCAAGTAGCGAGCAAATCTCCCAAACCAGACAAACCGTAAAAAGTTTCTGCGCGAGCTCCCAAACGAACTCCTACCCGAATCATTTCCGGCAAAGCGCGAGTCAGCAAAGCAGATTTAGCATTAGTTCCTAATTGTAAACCGTCGCAAACACCAGCGGCGATCGCAAATACATTTTTCAAAGTTCCACCTAACTCAGTCCCCAGCGGGTCTTCATTCACATAAACCCGAAAAATATCAGAACTGTAAATATTTTGGACTTGTGTGGCCGCCGCTAAATCCGAACTCGCCGCTACCGTTGCAGCCGGCAATCCCTGCTGAACTTCTTCGGAAAGATTAGGGCCAGAAAGTACCACTATTGAATTGTTAGGAAAGGCATTTTGCCAAATTTGAGATGGAGTGCGCGTACTCGCGGGGTCTAAACCTTTGGTGACGGTAACTATAATTGTACTCGGACTTAACTCTAAAGCCAAAAGTCGATCGACTGTTGCTCCAACTCCTTTCATCGAAACTGCCGAAACAACAACATCCGCACCTGTTATAACTGATTCTAGATTAAAAGAACTGCTGCGCGACCACAAATTAACTCGAGATCCTTTTTTGCCTCCCAGATTTGCCAGTGCCGAACCCCAAGCACCTCCGCCTAATATTGTCAAGTTTGGCATAGAATTTAGTTTAATGAATTTAACCGCAGATTAACACAGATAAATTACAGATAAATCATAGCAATCAATCTGCGTTAATCCGCGTGCATCTGCGGTTAAAAAATCCTCAACCTACAAACGCGGCCGCAATCCATAATGACGGTAACGCCAATAATCGCGCAAAATGCGATCGTGATCGAAACATAATTGCTGGGGAATCTGCCAAGATTCAAAAATCTGTAAATTTTTAGCATCGTCGGCGGCTTGAGGTTCGCCCGTTGCAGAAGCCAAAAATACAATACTGATAGTGTGTTCGCGGGCGTCGCGATTTGGGTCAGAATAAACGTAAAATTGCTCGATTAATTCTACATTCAAGCTTGTTTCTTCTAAAGCTTCGCGTTTTGCCGCCGTTTCTACCGCTTCCCCGTAATCGACAAAACCGCCGGGAAGTGCCCAGCCGTAGGGAATATTGCGGCGTTCGATGAGTATGATAGGCCGATGGGGGCGATCGGCTAACTCGATGATAATATCAACTGTAGGAGCAGGATTTCGGTAAGTCATTTGTAAAGGAAGAAGCAAGGCACGACACGAATTTTGACACGGATACACGGATTAATTTCAACTGGTTCGGAGTTCCTTCTTCCTGTTGAATCATGCTAAACCGCGAAGTGGCACCCGCTGCTTTTGCAAAACCTCAGAGTACAGCTTTTCCAACTCAGTAATATTCTGACTGAGAGTGTAGCGGTCGAGCGCCCGTTGGCGTGCTTTTTGACCAAGCAGCATTCCCAACTCAGGATGATCGCAAAACAGCGGCAGCAAAGTTTGCAACTGACTCCGTACCCGCTGAGTGTTCAAAACTATCCCCGCGCCTTCCTCCAAGGCCTCGCCGTCAGCACCCGCATCCGTTGCCAAACAAGCTAAACCGCAGGCCATGGCTTCCAGCAGCGACAGCGACAGTCCCTCCACCAAAGAAGGCAAAATAAATACGTCGGCACCCCGCAGAATTTCGATCCGGCGTTCCTCCTCGGCAACAAATCCGAGCCACACAATGCCATCATCTTCGCCGTAAAACAGTTGCAGCGAGGCGGCTAGGGGCCCGTCGCCTACGATCGCCAATACGTTCCCAGGGCCAAAATTGCACTGTTTCCATGCCTTGAGCAAAGCCTCGACATTTTTCTCCTGGGCAATGCGGCCTTGGTAAACAAAAATTCGATCGGCTTTTAATTCCGACTTCAACCCCGAAGGCCCTGGAGAATATTTAACAGCATCCACGCCGTTGGGAATCACTGCCACCCGTTCTTCCGGCACTCCCAAGCGCACCAAAATATCCCGCTGAATGTAAGAAAATACGATCGTCGAGTCGTAGTTCGCCAAAAACGGAGCGTAAAGTTGATACATCAGGTGTTGGGTTCCCGATGTCAAATTCCGCAATTTGCGATCGAACGGCGGGTGAAAAGTCGCCACCAGAGGCAAATTCAATTCTTGACAAATTTCCGGCAGCAGAAAGTCTAAAGGCGAAAGCGTCAGGGAAGCGTGAACCACATCGGGTTTCAGCCGCCGCAGAGATTTCATCAGCACTGTGCGGGACTTGAGAGTGGGAATCGTATAAATTTGCGACTTGTAGTGACAGGGTAAAGAGACTTCGTTGCAACTAGCGGGCGATAGCGAATTGGTAAATGAGGTTTGAGCAATTCCCTTTCCCCATGAACCATTTGCCATGTTCCACCCCGTATTGTTCCTGTCCAGCGGGCCCGCTTCTTGGGCGAAGTGCAGGAAACTGACCTGGTATCCCCGGTCTAGTAGTGCGTTGGTGACTTCCCTGGAGTAAGTGACGTTACCGCAAAAAGGTGATTTTTTTCCTAGCCAAGCGATGTGCATTCGAGTAAATCAGAGTTTGTTATTTTTTAGCTTCGATCGACTTTGCTATTACTGCTACGGGAAATATACCAGGTTAAGACACCGCCAGCGATCGCTAATCCTGCTAAAGCCAAAAATACGGTCGGCAAACCCAGAAATGTTTCGGCTACCCCGGCCAAAGCCAAGGGTAAACTCAAAGCGATATTAGTGGCATTGTTTTGCAGCCCGAAGACTTTTCCGCGCATTTCTTCTGGGGTTTCTGCTTGAATTGTAGTCTGCATCGGCACTCCCACCAATGAGGCAAATAAACCCAACAGGGTAATGAACAGCACCGAGAGCCACAAATGGTGTGTAAATGCAGAAAGGCCCATCAGAGCAAGTGCCATGCCGATCGATCCGATTAAACTCAGTTGGGAGTGAGACAATTTATGGCCCAGATAGCCGACTGTCGCCGCCCCAGTAGCCATGCCAACCCCCACCGCCGCCAGCAAAAAGCCAAATTGTGATGCTTTCATACCGGGGAGGATTTCTGCCAGCCGCACTGCTAGAACTGCCAAGGCTGCAAAAATGGAAAACAGAATAATTAGTTGAATTAAAGCATTGCGGACTTTCGGTTGATCGTTGATGTAACGCAGGCCGTCTTGCAAATCTGCTAGGGGGTGTGGCGCTTCGTGTTCGGCATCGTTTTTTTCGCCTGTTTTCATCGACAGCAACAGCACTCCGGCGAAGGCGTAACTTCCGCCTACTACTAATTCTTTGCCGATTCCCAGTCCGCCGCCGAGGTTGGTAAATAGGGTGTCGGCTAAAGCTAGTAAGGGTTCTCCGACTGCAAAGCCAATAATCACCGAACCCATCATGGTTGTGGTGTAGAGGGAGTTTGCCGATAGCAGGTGGCGGCGTTCCACAATTAGGGGAATCACTGACTGTTCTGCTGGGGCGAAAAATTGAGTTAGGGTCGAGACTAGGAATGTTACTAGCAGCAGCAAGCAGAATCCGAGCGGCAGTTGACCGAGTTCCCACCCGTCAGAGAGCCACAGCAGCACGGGCAATGTTAAAACAAAGCCTCCCCGCAGGAGGTTTGTGGCGACCAGCACTGCTTTTTTCGACCAGCGATCGACATACACGCCCGCGGCGGCTCCGAACAGCACTGCGGGAATGGTAAAGGCGATCATGATTGCCGATACCCACCTACTGATGGTTTGATCTGGCGCTTGAAAGCGGCTGGCCACGAGGGCGATCGTCAGTACCAGATAAACTTTATCTGCTAGTTGGGAAAAAACTTGCCCGCTCCACAATGCTAGAAAATTTGGGTTTTTGAGCACTGGCAGAAATCCTGTTTCTTTTTCGGGAGTTTCGGCTACTGCTTCGGAGAGTTCTGCTGCTGGCTCTGGTGTGGGAACCGGGGGGATTGCTTCGGGTTGTTGGCTTTTGCCGTTGCTGGAGTCTGTTTCGGGAGTTGTGGGATATTTATCCATTTCTGGGTGTTCGACGTTGCTCCATTGTCGATCGGCCAAGACGGGATCGGAGCGAAAATCGGGAAAATTTTCTCGTTCTTCCATTTTGTGGTGGGTCACAGCTAAAACAGATATTGTCAAATCAGAATCGGACAGTCGCATCATAGGATTTGGGGGGGATCGCCTGGGATGGTGGAGGTTGGGGGGACGGGAATTTCAAATTGAGGTGTTAACCCCTAAGTTTATTAATAATCTCGTAACTTTATCTCTATCTATTATCTGATGTCGCAACAACCTTGAGAATTTACCTGAAATGGCCGGCTGGTTCGGGTATCCGGCAGGCTGGGGGTGCGATGTACGATCGCCCGTTCACCTATTTAACTCAACACTCAAAATTTAAAACTCAAAACTCTCTAGGTAGGTGTCGATCGAGCTTCCCGAGCGAATCATGCAACCTAAATGATACTGGGCATATTGTCGCAAAATATTTTCTACTGATACCCAAGTTGTTCGATCGGCAATCCCCTCTCCTAGTTCTGGACTAGCCAACTGTTGCAGCGCTGCTAATTCCTTAGCATTAATCTCGAAATTTGTCAAGTGTTTGCTGCTATTCATTTGGCGGGAACGGGAGGGGGATTTGTACAAGCTACCGGTTTGTGAAGAGAGTTCTGCCTCTAAGTTAGCTAGTTCGGACAAGCTGAAGGTTCCCCCAGAGGGTATACTAAACCCGGTTTGCCAGTTCGGATCGGTGAAGTTTGGGATGAGCGGCTGTCTGGTGGCGCAGCAAACTTGGACTTGGGGCGCGAGGCCGGCTAAAGCTAGCAAGTGAAAAATGCCGTGGCTGAGGTGGGCGACAAGCACGGCGGCGGATTGGATTTCTGTGCGATCAGACAAACGCTCCAAACGGCTCAAATGTTCGCCCAGCAACCAAAAGAGTTCTTCTTGGGGCTCATCGGAAAGGGCGCTGGCGATCGCCAATTCGGCCAGATATTGCGCGGCGGAGAGTTTCCCGAGGTTGCGGCTCAAACCCGGATGGGATTGTACAGTGTCGGCTTGGGTAATTTTGTCGAGCGATCGGCCTTTAGCAATTAGCAATTCGTTAACGACAAATAATTCGCTTCTACCGCCAATGGTCGATCGTTGTTTGCGAACACCCGGTGCTACGGCTCGAATTAAGCCGAATTCCCGCGTCAAAACTGTCAGCACTCGATCGGATTCGCCGATCGGCGCACTCTTGAGATTGATTCCAGTTGCTTTGTAAGTTCGAGTCACTCGATTTTAGATTTTAGATTTTAGATTTTAGATTTACTACAATACTTCGGACAGTTTCATTGTCCTCGTTGGTCGCTCAACCTGGAACAGTCATTCTACTGTTGGCAATCAAAAACAGTCCGAAGTATTGTTACTAGACACTAGCAAAAACAGTCCAATAGGCAGAACTTTTAGTTGTAGGGTGCGTAAGGGCGCACCAATTCCCAATTAGCCATGACCAATTAGCCATTGCTAATAACTAATAACTAATGACTAATGACTAATGACTTTTATCTAAATTATCGCGCTGGCGGAGTAATTCGGGGCCGCGAGAAGTCCCCAAACGAGTTGCCCCAGCTACTACCAAATCTAGAGCTTGTTCGTGAGTACGAATTCCGCCGGCCGCTTTAATCCCAATCCGTCCCTTCGTAACTTCCTTCAGCAGTCGCACATCGTCAACTTTCGCCGGGCCAAAAAAGCCAGTGTTCGTTTTGATGTAGGCGGCACCAGCTTCCATACAAATCTCAGCCGCTAATTGTTTTTCGGGATCGGAAAGAAGCGAACTTTCGATAATTGCTTTGATGGTGAGATTGGTTTCTTCGCAAATTTGGGCTAATTCCCGGTGGAATTCGTCGATTCTTCCAGCTTTCAACAATCCTAAGTTAACGGAGACATCTAACTCTACGGCTCCATTATCTGCAGCTTCTAGAGCTTCGTAAACTTTCACCGTTGAAGTCGAAGCACCGGTGGGAAAACCTATAACTGTACAGACTTTGGGACGTTTGCCGTGCAGCAGCTCAACTGCTTGTCTGACGTAGGCGGGATACACGCAAACTGTGACAAACCCAAATCTCTCTGCTTGTTGGCAACAGTATTCTACTTGCTCTGGTGTAGCGGTGGGGTCGATCAGGCCGTAGTCGATCAAGGGGGCAATATCGATGTCTGCCTGGTTTGCAGCCATTGCTGTTTTTTCTCCGAAGTAACTACTTTATTAAGTATGTATCGAATTTACCCATTTTTGACCAAAAGCAGCCTGGGTACAACCCCCCGAATTCATCCGTTAGGTCACTTTCTCCAATTCTTCAATTCTTCAATCGATTGACTTTACTCCGGGTTCTAGCAAGTATAAATACTCAATTCGCTGCTCGTAAAAACTCTTGTGGGAATTTGTTTACAGATTTATTTAAGAAAAAAATATTTTCGTATCTCCCTTTAGATATATTTTTTATCTTTCTTTAGGTATACTTTGTTAAAAGAGTTGCGGTAGAGCCTGCGTCAGCTACGCTAGGGCAGAGCCTGGTAGCGGCTACTGTTTTTACTTTTAGTAGTGCTTTAAAAAAATAAAAGCCAGTGCCAAGCATGAATCATTTAGAACTCGAACAAGAAATTGGGAAGATGGCTAGAGCGATGATGAGTCGCAATAGCTTAATTGGTAAAGATTTGATTGCGGATCTCAGAGGGCGGCTGTCTGTTGACAGTGTAGCGGCTTTGATGATTGTCAGTATTGAGCGTTTGATTTGGTATGACTGCGAGTCCGTACTCTGGAGTTTGAGTTATTTGATTCCTGCTGACGTGATGGAAGAAATTCGCCGGATTACTGCGCTGGTTGTTTGCCAGCGGTTGATGGGCAAGGGTTTTGTGCTGGGCAAAGATTTTAGTATTGATGCAACAGGTCAGTTGCTGTTGAGTGAGAATGCTAAAACAGCGGTTGTGGTTGCTTGAATAGGGCAAGCAGAAGTTCGATCGCACTGTGAGATTTGCAGTTAGACTTGGGGCGCCCTAGGACTCTTTGTGTAACTGCAAACCTAATTCGGGATGCGGTGGTTAGAGTTGCGCGATTCACGTAGAGTTAAGATTCGCAGCAGCTCTAAAAAACGATGAGTGCGGTTAGATAAAAGAGCATTTTAGCAGAGGAAAATAGTTAGTTTCGACCACAAATTGTTGAGGTTGTTACGGGTAGTTTGTACGGGCGATCGCCCTGTATCAAAAGTTTCCGATTTTTAGTGGAATTACCGTTTTACTCCCAGTAGGATTTGAGATAGAATCATCCTTAAGATAGATACGAAATATTATGAACTTAATTCAAAACTTGGAAGCGGCTTGGTACTACCACCTGGGTTCGCGTCACCTCGAAGCTAACGATGATCATGGTGCTCTGGCGAACTTTAACAGAGCTTTGAAGTTGCAATCAGATCATTATAAGGCTTGGTTCGGCCGAGGTATGGCTCTGGGGAAATTAGAACGGCACTTAGAGGCGCTGAAGAGTTTTGATGAGGCCTTGGCGGTGGAGCCGAATGCGAGCTTTGGCTGGCACAACCGGGCTATTGCTTTAGGAAAGTTGGGCCGCTGGTTGGAGGCTCTCAACAGTTTTGACCGGGCTCTGGAGTTCAGTCCGTGTTCGGGGAGTATTTGGCACAACCGGGGACTGACGCTGATCGATATGGGGCTGTACGAGAAGGCGGTTCTGAGTTTCGATCGCTCTTTAACTTTGCACCCGGAGGCTGCTTGGGCGTGGTACAACCGAGGTAATGCCTTGTTGGAACTCAAGCTTTACTATCAGGCGCTCAACAGTTTTGAACGGGCGATCGAGTTTAAGCCTGACGACGCGAAGGCTTGGTACAATCGCGGTCTAGCTGCGAACTATATGGGACTTTACAAACAAGCAGTGGCTAGTTTTAGCCGATCGATCGCTCTACAACCGGGCAGAGCCGAAGCGGTGGGCGAACGGAGAGTTGCTTTGGAGAAATTAATAGGTTTAAATCAGAGAAATGCCAAGTTTACTCCCACATCTGAGCGTCCCTTTGAAGATTATTTGATTTGGTACAACCGGGGTGTGGAATTGGCGCGAAAACGCTGCTACTCTGAGGCGATTGCTTGCTACGAAACAGTCTTAGAAATAAATCCTGATTTTGCTAACGCTTTTTACAATAAAGCTTGCTGTTATGCGCTACTGGGGTTTGCTGATTTGGCCCTTGACAATTTGCAGCGGGCTGTTGAGTTTATCCCTAATTTATACCGAGAGCTAGCTTTAGCTGACTCGGATTTAAGCTGCATTTGGAAACAAGAACGTTTTGAAGCGCTGATCCAAGGTTAATGTTACGCAAAAAACAGCTCGCCCAATTGGGGAGCTGTTTTTTTGGGTGGCGCAAATTCGATCGCTCGACAGTATTTGTGCAATCTTTGCTATTGCAGAGAAACTCGGATTGAGGGCTTGACCGGCCTCTTGGCAACTACGATTACCCGGTAGGTTCCGGACTCGGGGAGTTGAGCAAAAGTTTGGCCTTCGCCTTGATCCAGAAGTTGTCCCGACGGAGATTCGATCGCCAGATCTAGATTTTTTTTGTTAGCTGTCACCCTAATTGTCTGCCCCTGCTTGCCTTGAACCGTGATGGGCTGGATTTGGTAGCCGGACATTTTGAGTTTGATTGTGGCTTGTTTTTCCTTGAAGGCTATGGGAATTGCGCGATCGGGCCTATAAGTCCACTTGGCGTTAAAGTCGCGTCCGAGTACGAAGCTGGTGGTTTCACCTTTCGGGGTAACTCGCACGCGGTAGATGCCGGACTCTGGCAACTGACCGACCCACTGATTATCTGTTTTTTCAATAACCCCCATATTTTCACCATTGGGACTGTACAGTTCGGCTGTCAGTTTTCCCGCCCACAGGGAGAGAGTGAGTTCTCGCCCTTTGACGCCTTCAAAAATATAAGTGGTGGGTTGGTTGATGGTTTCTCGGATTTCCGAGGTTGACATTCGCTCGATCGGTTCGAGGTTGGGAACTGATTCAGAGGTAACGGGTTTGTTAAGGGTTTCTGTAATTTCCGAGGCAGCCATCAGCTCGCTCGGCGCAATTTTGGGGGCTACTGGGCTGGCAAATACTGATTTTGCCGTCATCATGAGTAGCATTCCAGTCAGTAAAATTAGTTTTTTCATGTCGCACTTCCGAAGGGGGGTAAAGAGTTGTATATGGTTACTTGTGTTTGCCTGTTTTCACCGGATTAAATCTGGCGATCGCACAGAGGCTACAGGAGCATCTAGGATACACGTAAATATCCCGTACTGGCACAAAATCTGCTGGTAGCAAATTGGCAGTGCGGGAGCTAAGTAGTAGCCTCAGTTTGTCGGGACATTTTAATGATACTCCTTACGCATAATATCATCACGGAATATTAGTAATTTTGTCGAGGAAAATTAAAGCTTTTTCCGAGGATCTTGCTAAAGAAATGCCCCCACCCAAAAAACGCGGTGTCTGGGATTCGGGCTCTGCCTTGCTACTATAAAACGGCTAGCACCCCCACGGGGTGAAAGCCCGTAGTGTTACTTCATTTTTGACGATCGTCTAATTATGTAGGGCGCTGCAAACCGCACATTACCATATTTGTAGCGCGTGCAACCCTTGTTTTTGTAAGTTTTAATACTGTATTTTTCTAGGGCAAATTTAGTCAGAAACTCTCATACAAACGAGTTTCTTACTGCCAAATCCGCCCTCCCCCACGAGGTTAATTCCTATTACGAACCTGCCAGGATTTGCAGATAAGCTTGTACTGTTTTGGACAAGCCCATTTCTAGGGCTTCCGCAATTAAAGCATGACCGATTGATACTTCTAGTATATCAGGAATCGAGCAAAATTTAGCTAAGTTTTGCAAATTTAAATCATGTCCGGCATTCACTCCCAAACCTGCTGATTGAGCGGCTTGAGCTGCTAAGACATATTGTTGAAAAACAAATTCTACTCTACCTTCGCGAAAAGCAGTCGCGTAGGGTTCCGTGTACAATTCTACTCTATCTGCTCCAACTTCTTTTGCTAGCGGCATGAGAGCAGCATCTGCGTCCATAAACAAGCTGACTCTGATGCCGTGGTTTTTTAATTTTTCAATGATTGGTAAGAGCAGATCGCGATTTTCGGGAATATTCCAACCGCTATCCGATGTTAGCACGTCTGGAGCGTCCGGGACTAAGGTACACTGAGCCGGTTTTACGTCGCAAACTATATCCATAAATGGCGGCTGAAACGGATTTCCTTCTATGTTAAACTCAACGGTTAGCATTTTAGCTAATTCGTAAACATCGGCAGCTTTGATGTGCCTTTCGTCGGGGCGGGGATGGACTGTAACGCCATGAGCTCCGGCAGCAATTACTGTTTTTGCGGCTTCCGTAACGCTGGGGATACCGATGTTTCGAGAGTTTCTGAGGAGGGCGATTCTGTTGATGTTAACGCTGAGTTTAGTCATGGGATGTTACTCTTTAAGGTTGATGCTACTATGTTAATCGCTTTCGGTACGAAACCTTGAGCCTATTGCGTTCGTGTTAGGGTGTTATCCCAGTAAAAATTAGCTTCTGCAAGCGGTAAACTTTCTGCAAAAAAAGATTCAGCTATTTGCTGTTTGGCTGCCAAATCTTCAAGGTTGGCAATGCAGAAAAGCGGTGCGATGCGATCGACTATTTGGGGCGGGAAATCTCGGGTGAAATATTTTAGTTCAAAGTCGTATCTGTGGGGACGGTAAATCATGCCCAACAGTTCGACTAAGGGGAGAAGCGTCCAATTGTGATAGTTGCCGATCGCATCTACTAAATGTTCGCGATAAATCTCTTTTTTAACCAGAGCTTGCAGCAAATCGAAACGGATTTTAATTTCGTTGAATCGGGTTTGCATTTGGGATAAATGATGGTTTTTATCCAAAAGATGGGGTACAGCTAGATTAGCTTTGTCAAAGGCGATCGGGACTTGTCCGTGTCTCTCTATTTCCAGAAAATCGTTGCGGCTGCTGCGCCGAAAAACGGCAAAATCAATTAGCAAAGACGGCGGGGTTTCTTTGAGCCGCCAGAAGCACTGCGATTGACCGTGCCAAGCGGGTTCGGGAACTCGATATTTGAGTTCGATGTCGGCAATTTCGGCGAGGGCTTTTTCAACAATCTCAAATGTTTCTTCCACGCAGTTATCTTCAACCACAACGGCAATATCGAGGTCTGACCACTCGTCGGTGTATCCGTGGGCTGCTGAACCTCCTTGCCACAAAGCGAGAACAAAATCTAAAGGTTGTAAGGTAGAAACAATCTTTTCGAGAATGATTTGTCTCATGGAATCAAGCTATACTGTTTGTTTTCCCTGGCTTGCACAAGTTTAACAAACGATCGCGTGTTGAGATTGCTCCGCTACAGTTGTCCGAGGATTTGCTAATGCTTCCGGTTGTGCACTGCTGCCAAAAATTACACGGTAAGCTGCAAGGGAAAGTGGCAATCTTTGGGAAAGTGCGATCGCCCGCGATTGAAAATCAGCCTTATATTGTCAGAATCAGAAACTTGCCCGCTGTCCGGTAACATGAGAAAGGATTAATTTTTAACAGCGCGGCATGGCTACTATTTGGGAACTCGACTTTTACAGCCGTCCAATCCTAGACGAGCGAGAGAAAAAAAAATGGGAAGTGTTGATCTGCGAAAGCCCGCTGAATGTAAGCGACAAGGCCGAATCTCTGTTTCGCTACTCGCAATTCTGCTCCAGTTCTACCGTGAATTCCCTGTGGCTGGCGGGTGCAATTAAAGAGGCGATCGCCGCAGCACCGAAACGGCCCGAAAAAATCCGCTTTTTCCGCCGCCAAATGGCGAACATGATTACTAAAGCCTGCGAGGACTTGGACATTGCCGCCGCCTGCAGCCGCCGCACCCTCGCCCTCAGCCTGTGGCTGGAAGAACGGATGCAAGACGTTTATCCCGCCGAACCGGGCTATCAAGCGGTTGTGAACCCGAGCGTTCAATTTGTACCCGAAACGCCAGTTGCGCTGCCGGATGCTTTAATCGGCGAAAAATGGGCGTTTGTGAGTTTGCCACTAGCAGCTTTTGACGAAATGTCCGAGTGGGATATCGGATTTGGCGAAGCTTTCGGACTGCCGATGACACGCCTCGCCCCAGAAACGCAAATTCCGGGACTAATTATCTACTCGTCGAGAGCAACAGCCCTGGCAGGTTGGATGTCGGGCTTGGAGTTGGCTTTTCTGAAATTTGAGAGCGGCCCACCCGCTAGGCTGGTATTAGATACGGGAGCTAACGATCGCTGGATTTTAGCTAATCTCAGAGACGCAGCAACTGAGAGAGAAGGGAAAGGATTTGAAGCCGCTAAAAAGCAAGCAAAAAAAGTACATTTCTTAGCAATTCAGTCGAACCCCGATTCGGAATCTTTTGCAGGATTTTGGCTGCTGCACGAACTAACTATTTAGTAGCTCGCTTGGCAATAACTGATATCGGGCAGCATTCTCAATCAGATTTAAGCAACCGGATTTTTTTAGGGAAAATCTCGGCTTTCAGAGCTGAATCGCAGTAAAAAAGTCGGTTTCTGACCGCAGCCAAAAACAGATACCGTCCCACGTACTCCTGTGGTGGAAATATCAAAATTTTAGATTCTAGTTCAAGTTCCCAGATTCATCTGTGGAGTAAATCTAAAACCTAAAATCTAAAAGCTAAAATCGACGCTAAGCGGTTGGCAAGATGCAAACAATCACAAAGGCGTACAATCTTGCGATGGTGCATTCCACCAGTTTCCCCAAAGAATCTAAATGTATGCCCGCGATCCAAACCCATACCCAGTAAGTTATTGCCAATTCTTTAATCGAAAATCGAAAATCGAAAATAGTATTACCGATCGCCCATTACCAACCACCGAGAACAATGACCAACCAGCAATCAGCAGAACAACTGTTAGAACTAGCCACCAAAGCAGGTGCAGAAGCTGCTGAGGTATTGGAATCGCAATCGCTGTCAAGGCCGGTGTTTTTTGAAGCAAACCGCCTCAAACAGCTAGAAACCGCCCAAGCAGAAGGCATTGCACTGCGGCTGTGGCGGGATGGGCGACCGGGTTTGGCGGTGGCCTACGGGCCTGTGGAACTGCAAGTTTTGGTGGACAGGGCGATCGCGCTTTCACAACTCAACGAACCGGAAACCATCGAACTCGGCACCGGTGAGAAAGTTGTTTATCCCGATCGCGGAGTGTCGGTGTCGGCCGAACAGCTAGTAAACTGGGGAAAAGAGGCGATCGCGATCGTCCGCGAAGCCTATCCAGAAAGCCTCTGCACCGCCGAACTCGACTGCGAAATCGAGAGCACCCGCTTGGTGAACACCAGAGGCTTGGATTCCAGTCACACCGACACCACCCTCAGCGGTTACTTATCAGCAGAATTAGTGCGGGGAGAAGATTTCCTCAACATTTGGGAAGGCGAAACCGAACGCGGTACTCTCGACTTAAACACCAGCGCCAGGCGAGTTTTGCAGCGTTTGGAATGGGCGAAAGACAATGTAGCCCCCCCCACGGGCCGCGTGCCGGTGCTATTTACAGCCAAAGCAGCCGATTTACTGTGGGGGACTGTGTGTGCGGCGTTGAACGGCAAACAGGTACTCGAAGGCGCTTCGCCTTGGAACGATCGATTAGGCCAACAAGTGACATCGCCGCTTGTCACCCTCTCGCAGCAGCCGGATATCGGGCCCTATAGCTGTCCTTTTGACGACGAAGGTACTCCCACTCGGGCGATCGTCTTTATCAACAGCGGAGTGTTGCAGCTATTTTATACCGATCGCACCACCGGTCGAGCCTTGGGTAGCGGCACCACCGGCAACGGATTTCGCCCGGGTTTAGGCAGCTATCCGACACCGAGTTTGTTCAATGTTTTGATTAAACCAGGTTCGCTTTCGCTAATCGATTTAATCGCTCAATTAGACGACGGAATTGTAGTCGATCAAATGCTTGGCGGCAGTGCCGGAATTTCCGGAGATTTTTCTATTAATGTCGATCTCGGCTACCGAGTCAAAAAAGGTCAAATAGTCGGCAGAATTAAAGACACAATGGTAGCTGGCAACGTCTACAGCGTCCTCAAACAATTAGTAGAATTGGGAGGAGACTCTGAGTGGAACGGTTCTTGCCACACACCGTCTGTAATTGTAGAGGGATTGTCCGTCATCGGCAAGAATTAAAGGCAGTTGGCAGTTGGCAGGTAGCAGTTGTTAGTAGTCAGTTGTTAGTAGTCAGTTGTTAGTAATCATCAATCATCAGTCAACAGTCAACAGTCAACAGTCATCAATTCCCAATTCCCAATTCCCACACATAATATGCGTATTTGTTTTATCGGCGATTCTTTTGTAAACGGTACTTGCGATCCAAAATGTCTCGGTTGGACAGGACGGATTTGCGCTGCCGCTTGCGGACAAGGACACGATATTACCTACTACAATTTAGGAATAAGGGGAGAAACCAGTGCCGATATAGAAACTCGTTGGTTGAGCGAAGTTTCTTGCCGCTTACCTCACTACAGCGACGGCAGAATCGTATTTTCCTTTGGCGTCAATGACACTCACCTAGAAAAGGAAAAAAATCGCATAGAAGTTGACAAATCAATTGAAAATGCCCGAGCTATTCTCACGTCAGCTAAAGAAATATTTCCAGTATTAATGGTAGGGCCACCGCCAGTTATCGATGCCGATCGCACAAGCCGGATTGCCAACTTATCCGAACAGTTTTCCCAAGTTTGCCGCGAGTTAAACGTGCCTTATCTAGATGTGTGCACCCCGCTGCAAAACTCGGAAATTTGGCAAAAAGAACTTACCGAAAACGATGGCTCCCATCCCCGCGCCGCCGGTTACGCTGAATTGGCTAAAATAGTTCACAATTGGAGCGGTTGGAAAGCTTGGTTTAAAAATATCAATATATCAGAGCAAAAAACAGTAACGCTGTTCCGAGCAGTGGGAAAAAAAGAAATGGAACTGATTAAAGAAAGCGATTTTATGGAATTTCCGCCGCGCTTATCTTTTCAGCCTACTTTTTATCCCGTGCTTCAAAAAGCCTATGCCATACAAGTCGCGCGAGATTGGAATACAAAAGATGCAGCATCGGGATATTTCGGCTATGTTACCTGCTTTCGAGTGGCGGCAGAATTATTGGAAAAATATCCCGTACAAACTGTGGGCAGTTCTAGTCACCAAGAATATTGGATTCCCGCAGAAGAATTGGTCGAATTTAATCGCAATATAGTTGGAAAAATTGAAATTTTTGCTGAATATCAACCCTAAACTAGGAGCGAAATATGCTGGACTTCAATCAATTTGAAGTTGTGAGTTTTGACTGCTACGGTACTCTGATAGATTGGGAAAGAGGGATATTGCCCGCCTTGAAACAATTACTGTCAAATCGGGAAATTGATTTCAGCGATGACGGCATTTTAGAGCTTTTTGCTGCGGTTGAATCCGAACTAGAAAACGAGAATCATTCTTATATAAAATATCGGGAAATTTTGCAAGAAATAGTTAAAAAGTTCGGTAAAAAATTGAATTTTGCACCTACAGAAACAGAAATAAACTGTTTGGTTGATTCCGTCAAAAATTGGCAACCATTTCCCGATACCGTTGCAGCCTTGGAAGCACTAAAGCAGAAATACAAACTGGCAGTAATTTCCAATATAGACGATGACTTGTTTGCTGAGACAGCCAAACACTTAAAAGTTGAATTCGACTGGTTGATTACTGCGGAACAAGTGCGATCGTACAAACCGTCAACTCGCAACTTTGAAATAGCCCTAGAAACAATGGGAATTTCTGCTGACAAACTCCTGCACGTTGCTCAGAGCATCTATCATGACATTGTACCAGCCACATCCATGGGAATCTCAACGGTTTGGGTAAATCGCAGACACGACAAAACAGGATTTGGGGCGACACTGCCGGCAGTTTCGGCCAGCCAGACTTGGAAGTGCCCGATTTAAAAACATTGGTGGAGGCTATAGGGTAAACAACCGCAGATAGCTAACAGGCGGGACTCCCGTCCCACAGATTAACGCTGATTAATTCATCAGCGTTAATCTGGGTGCATCTGCGGTTAAAAAATCCCTCAAATCCTAAATGAAAGTGAAATAAGGTTGATCGAGATTCAAATCCATCACCCCTTGCACCGTCGCAATTAAATCGTCAGCTTGACCGGGTTTTTTGAGGAAAATGCTAGTAACATTCCCCGAAAGCGACAGCGAATAACTAGCCTTAATTCCCGAAAGGACGATCGCATCCTCTGCCGAATTAAAGTCACTAATCACAGCATTACCATCACCCGAGTAGTAGATTTTATCACTATCTCCCAGCAAGAAACGGTCTTTCCCTTCCCCGCCGGTCAAAGTATCAAACTCCCCAACTCCTGGGTTAGTAGCAATCGGATCGATACCTGCTAAAGTATCATCCCCAACGTCACCGCTAACAACATCATTACCGCTGCCGCCGAGCAAGAAATCCTTATCTAACTGACCGAAAATGCTGTCATCTCCCGCATCGCCGCCGAGAGAATCATCGCCCTTTCCACCAAAAATTATATCGTTGCCGTCTCCTCCCAAAACAACATCCAAGCCTTTATTTGCGTACAGCGAATCATTACCGCCGCCACCTAAGATGCCGTCGGAAGCTTTACCGCCGTAAACAATATCATTGCCATTTCCAGCATCTATAAAGTCGGTGCCACCATTGCCCAATAGCGAATCTTCGCCGTCATTGCCCTGGATATTATCAGCACCATCTAAGCCGAAAATCGTATCGTCTCCTGCTAAACCATCCAGTGCGTCAGCTTGCGGAGTTCCGAAGAACAAATCGCTAAGCGGCCCGCCGTTGAAAGTAGAATCAACGGTAGTATTCGGACTCGGAATCCCAATTGCCGGTGTTAAAATTTGGGGGCCGCGAGGTGTGGGAGTTGGGGTAGGTGTGGGTGTGGTTGTGAGTGGGGGTAGAGATGGAGGAACAAAGCGATCGAGAATAGTATTTCCCGACAAACCTGCAACAGTTTCGATAAATCCGCTGCCGGGGCCATTGTTGGTTGGAGAATCGAAGAAATTGAGAATTTCGATGTCATCTGCGGCGTTGATTTTACCGTCTTGGTTGATGTCTACTAGCAAGCTAGTACCGCTGCGATCGACTCCAACTTTACCGGGACTTAGAAATAAAGCTGCGGTAACACCCGTGACAACCAGGCTGTCAGTGCCGGCACCTGCTTGAATCTTGCTGGCGGCGGATTGTGTGGGTTCGAGGATAAAGGTATCGTTGCCGCCGCCACCGGTGAGAATGTCCGCACCGCCGTTACCGATTAAGCTTTCATCGCTGCTGCTGCCGGTGATGGTATCAGCGAAAGCTGTACCGATGATAACTTCGATACCGGTGAGAGTATCAGTACCTTCGGCTGTGGAACTTCCCGCCGCGAGATTGATATTCACAGGACTCGGCAGAGTACCATAAGACACCGTATCGATACCGGCACCGCCGACAATGCTGTCATTGCCCAAACCGCCATCTAGAGAATCATCTCCATCGCCGCCGTCGAGAGTATCATTGTCTTCGTTTCCGAACAAAAAGTCATTGCCGGCACTGCCAAACAAACTGTCATTCCCTTCAGCCCCGTACAGAGAATCTTTGCCATCTCCTCCATTGATAATGTCAGTACCTTCACCGCCCCAAAGGCTGTCATCACCGGCAGCGCCTACCAGAGTATCGTTACCTTCGCCGCCGTCGAGGGTGTCGTCGCCATCGCCGCCGTCGAGATAGTCGTTGCCAATCCCCGTACCGAGAATTACGTCACCCTCGGCCTCACTAATCACAATGAGCTCGTCGCCGTTCAACACATCATTGCCAGCGTTGCCGAACAGCGAATCATTGCCTTGATTGCCGTCAATCTCATCGTTGCCGGCCAATCCGTCAATGCTGTCATCGCCACTGCCACCGGGAAGGAAATCATCTTCAGGAGTCGCCTTCAGCGGGAAACTTTTGAGAATATCGGCCCCTGAGAGATTGCCAACTTGTTCGATAAAACTATCTCCTTGTTCGAGATTTGGTTCCGCGAAGAAGTCGAGAATCAACAAGTCGTCAGTCGCGTTAAAAATCCCGTCCTTGTTGAGGTCAATTTGCAAGTCAGTATTGAACTCGCCACCCCGCGTCACGCCTGCCGTACCGGCGGCCAAGCCGATCGCCAGCGTGAGACCATTGAGAGTTAGACTATCGGTGCCGTTGTCGTCAGCAATGATGCTGCCCCCTGCAGAAGTAGCATTTAACACGTAGAAGTCATCGCCGATGCCGCCAAAGAGACTATCGGCACCGCCACCGCCTTCTAGGGTATCGTTACCCTGATCTCCATAGAGTGCGTCATTACCAAGGCCGCCATTGATACTGTCGTTATCTTCGGCGCCGCTTAGTTCGTCATTGCCGTCACCGCCTTCTAGGGTATCGTTGCCGTCACCCCCATCTGCAATATCGCTGCCGACACCGCCAGAAATAGAGTCATTGCCTTCGTTGCCAAATAAAGAGTCATCGCCGGCATCTCCTGTGAGGGAGTCGGCACCGCTGCCGCCCAAAGCTTGGTCATTGCCGTCGCCGCCGGAGAGCAAATTATTGCCCAATTCATCGTCTAGGAGGTCATTTCCCGCGCCGCCAATTAGGCTGTCGTTACCTTCGTCGCCATCTAAGTAGTCATCGCCGGCATCTCCTGTGATGGTGTCGGCACCGTTTCCGCCTAAAACTCCGTCATCGCCGTCGCCGCCGGAGAGCAAATTATTGCCGAATTCATCTTCTAAGATGTCATTTCCCGCGCCGCCAAACAGGCTGTCGTCACCTTCGTCGCCATTTAAGTAGTCATCGCCGACATCTCCTGTGATGGTGTCGGCACCGTTTCCGCCGAAAACTCCGTCATCGCCGTCGCCGCCGGAGAGCAAATTATTGCCGAATTTATCGTCTAAGATGTCATTTCCTGCGCCGCCAATTAGGCTGTCATTTCCTTCGTCGCCATTTAAGTAGTCATCTCCGTCGCCGCCAGAGAGGGAGTCATTTCCTGCATAACCCAAGATTAAATCCTTACCTCCGAGGCCGTCGATGGTGTCGTTTTGAGCGCTACCTTCGAGGAAATCATCGCCCTCAGTTGGAGTCGGACTTGTCGGAGTCGGACTTGTCGGAGTCGGAGTTGTCGGAGTCGGACTTGTCGGAGTCGGACTTGTCGGAGTCGGAGTTGTCGGAGTCGGACTTGTCGGAGTCGGACTTGTCGG
>NZ_JAUBRM010000023.1:0-50232 GCF_036701905.1 Microcoleus sp. MON2_D5 | reverse complement strand
AGTCGGACTTGTCGGAGTCGGACTTGTCGGAGTCAGTGTTGGCGGAGTTGGAGTCCGTGTTACCGGAGTTGGAGTTGGAATAGAGAGAATGTCACTACCAAGCAGGTTGCCGACGTTTAGGAAGCGGCCGCTACCAGGCAAGTAAAAGTCTTCAATGGTCAAATCAAGTCTTGGTTCTATCTTGCCGTCAGCATTCAAGTCGATCCGCAAATCGTTACCTTTTCTGGCAATCCCGTTCTGCCCTACTGCGAGGGTTGTTGTCAGGGTGGCGTTGTTGAGGATTAAATTATTGGCGGCGCCACCAACATTTTTAATTTTGCTGCCTGCGGCTGTCGTGGCATCTAGGATGTAAGTAGTATCTCCAATGAATCCCACTAGGGAGTCGCTACCGCCGCCGCCGATGAGGGTGTCAGGGGAGGCGACGACACCCTCGTTGCCACGGGAGGCGACGAGGGTGTCGTTGCCGCGGCCGCCGGAGAGGGTGTTGGGTGCTTCGTTGCCGACTATTGAGTCATTTCCTTCGCCAGCAAAGGCATTTTCGATGATGCTGCCGGGGGCGATGGTGAGAGTTTGAGGATCGAGTTTTGTAAGCCCTGTAACATCGCGGCCGGGCACGGTACTGGTTGAACCGGGAGTCAGGTTGACGATAACGTCGTCAGTGATGGCAGCAACGTTGATGATGTCGTTACCGCCGTTGGTGTCGCTGAGAGTTTTGCGAGTAGTATCGGTGAAACTTGCGAACTCGTTGGTGTAGATGTAGGTGTTATCGGTAATTAAGTCGTCACCATACAGCCGTAAAGTTGCGCCTTTGAGTTTGCCGATATTGTTGCCACTGGTGGGAGTTGTATCCCCTTGATAGATAAACGGTTGGCCGGTATTTTTAGGGTCGTTGGTAGCGCTATTATCTGCAATGTTCAGCGTCCAATCGCCAAGGCCAGTTTCTCCCCAGTGGCGGGCGCTGCTGAAGGTGTAGCTGACAGTTGTGTCTTTGAAACCAAAGTCAATCTTTGCGTCGCCTTTGGCTTCATTGTAATAAGGAAGACGATCGAGAATGATACTCTCGGTTTTGTCGGGAGATGTCAGCTTAACTACTAAGTCTTGAAATTGACCGTGCTCGATATTCAAGTCTAGTTCGAGCTTGTCAATGTTGATGCCTTGAGTAATTTTGAAGGTTTGATTGATCCCTGCGGGGTCATTGTCGGGGATATCCACCGATGTTGGCAGGGTCAAATTGGCAAGTTGAAATTTCTCATTTGCCGTAGTTGCTGCTTCGTCCTTGGCAGTTCCCGATTGCAACTGCCACGTTTCAGCCAACCGCACTGCTGCGGTAGCATCCACTAATCCGAAGCCGTAGTCGTGATTAACGTGGAGTCCGCCGCCGTTCCAGTTTTTAGCGCCGTTGAATGTCCAAGTATCGGCGTTGAGCTTAACGGCTGCGTTAACGCCGATACTTGTAAAATTAAAACCTTGCCAAGACCGATCGGGATCATTTTTGCGGGCTGAATAAGCCAGGATTTCTTGAACGTCACGGTAGCCGAGTTTGGGATTGGCTTGCAGGATTAAAGCGACAACCCCTGACACCATTGGCGCTGCTGAGGATGTGCCGTTAAAGCCGTTGTGGTAGTCGCGGTCGGAAAAATTGTCAGCAGTTTCGTTTCTGTTAGCACCTGCGTTGCCGATATTATCGAGCGTAGCGATCCTTCCATTGTCACCGAAGGCTGAAACGAGAAGTGGCGCACCTGGGTTGTTGTAAGGGGCAAATTTTCCCTCATTGTCGATCGCTGCTACGGCAATGACATAGCGACTATTTTCGTAATTGCTTGAGTTGACATTATGTCCCCGCTGGTCTTTTCTTGGCAGTTTTGGGTCAAACTCGTTAACGACCTCGCGCTCGTTTCCTCCGGCCCAGACAAATACGGTGCCTAATTTACCGCGGCCGTTTTTAACAGCAGTTTCGATGGCTGTAACTTGGTCTTTAAGTAGCGGGAAGGGTTTGTCGTCCCCCCAGCTATTGTTGGAAACATCTAAGTCAACTTGCTTGTTTAAACTTGCAATGATAACCGCCTTTTGATTATTTTTGTAACCGGATATCTTTGCTTCGTAAGCAATACCCACCGTACCCGACGTGTTTCTCTGAGCCGCAATAACCCCAGCTACATTCGTACCGTGAGAAGCTTTCTCTGTTGGAACCGGGTCGATCGAATTCTCCTGATCGAAATTATCTTTCAAGTCTTTATGCTGCGCGCCATCGACACCATTATCGATGACTCCGACTTTGATACCTTTACCGGTATACTGCGGCCACAGGGGCAATACATTTAAGTCAATGCCGGGATTTGACGTAATTGTCTTCCCCCCGATGTTTGTCTGCCCGCTGTTGAGCAGCCACCACTGATCCTTAGTTAGGATATCTTTTAAGTCGTCGGGCAATTTGGATGGAGTAGTCATAACAAGGCTCCCTAATAATTTTCTTAACTGCTTCTGAAAGCGATCGGGTCTGAGCAGAGGGCGAGCTCATCTGCTAGCTGACTATCCGCATCCCTCCTGAGATATACTTTGTCACAGATCGGTGGCGATCGCTCCAGTAATTTAACGGAAATAAAAATTACCTGTTACAGTTCACAAATATCCAACTGCATATAGAACCCAAGCGATCGCGGGTTGACTTTGGCTATCTCTATTATTTCTTGCGGCGGCTGTTTGTATAAGTCGGAAAAGTCGGATCTTCCAGTCGGATAAGTCGGAAAAGTCGGATCTTTGGCGATGAGGGCGGTTGAGGATTGACTTTTGAGGGTTATTGTGTTATTGCAATTGAATTTGCCAAATGGGCGAAAGAATCTTCAGCAAAGTGAGTCTCAACAAATCAGGGAAGTAGTTCTTCCGTACTTGTTATGGTAAATCGACTGCTGTGAGCTCTTCGACTGCTTGCGAGCGATCGCAATATCTCAAATGGGTTCTATAAACATATAGAATTAATCAGCGTTAATCTGCGTGAACCTCCGGTTAAAAATTAGTTATATTTTGCCAAGTCGAATGATTTTTCGCTAAAGTGCGATCGAGCAGACAATTATCAGGCCATCTACGCTATTTATGCCGTATATAACTATCCCTAAACAACTTAGGGAACCTTCCAGGGTCATCAAATCTCAACTTTTTTTACGGCCGAAACGCCTCGCCATTTTTGAAGCTTGTCTGATCGGCTTAGTGGCAGGACTGGCCGGTGTTTTGCTAAAGTCAGGAGTCGGATGGCTAGGCAGTTGGCGAGTTGCTACCTCGACATTAATCCCAGCTTGGATATTACTGCCCAGCGTCGGTTTATGCGGCGGGTTGCTGACAGGTTTCTTGGTTGAGCGTTTTGCTCCCGAAACTGCAGGCAGTGGCATTCCTCACGTCAAAGCTGCTCTCGGTGGAGTCAATCTTGCCTTAGATTTGCGAGTAGCTGTCGCCAAACTTCTGACCACTATTTTAGCCGTTGGTTCCGGTTTAACTTTAGGCAGGCAAGGCCCAACTGTCCAAATAGGAGCATCTTTGGCCGGCTGGATAGGTCACTTGATGCCTACTTCCCCAGACTACCGCCGACAATTGATTGCTTGCGGTGCTGCTGCGGGATTGGCTGCTGGTTTCAATGCTCCCATTGCCGGAGTTCTTTTTGTAGTTGAAGAACTGCTGTATGACGTTTCGGGATTGACTTTAGGAACTGCCATTATCGCTTCATTTATCGGTGCAGTTGTCTCGCAGCTTTTGGGCGGCGATAGTTTGAGTTTGAACCTTCGCGAGTACCAAACCAGTTTTGATGCTCAGGAAATCCCGTTCTACATACTATTAGGAGTTTTAGCGGGATTGCTGGGAGCTTTGTTCACCAAAGGGATTATTGCTAGCTTGCAATTTAACAGGCGAACGCTCAAATTAGCCTTACCAGTGCGAATTGCTATAGCTGGCGTAATCTGCGGTTTAGTAATAGGTTTTCTCCCAGAAACTTTCCGCGATAATACGGGTTTACGGGAGTTTATGCTGACCGGCGAAGCAAGCGGGATAACGAGTTTAATTGCTTTTATAGCTCACTTTTTTCTAACAATTATTTCCTCGGCTTCTGGGGCTCCGGGAGGATTGTTTTCCCCTTCGCTAGTTATGGGTTCTGCACTAGGTCACATGGTGGGCATTGTGCAGGCAGATTCCCTGGGCGTCGGTTTGCCGGTAACTTACGCTTTGGCGGGAATGGGAGCATTTTTTTGCGCGGTTACTAGAGCGCCGATTACTGCGGTAGTAATTGTGTTTGAAATTACGGCGGATTTCAAATTAGTGCTGCCTTTGATGATCTGTTGTGTAGTTGCTTATTTAATGGCAGAAAAGGTAGAGAGTGGCTCGCTGTACACTCACCTTTTGGAGTTTAACGGCATTCAACTGACAAAAACAAAAGCTGCGAGCAATACTTTGAGCGACTTGTACGCAGAGGACGTGATGCAGCGCCGAGTTGAAACTCTTTCGAGTTTGCTGACTTTCGATGAAGTGATCCAGGCATTTTCGCGATCGCACCACCGAGGATTTCCCGTCGTTGAAGATGGCAAATTAGTCGGAATTGTCAGTCAAACCGATTTGGCAAATGCCAGCGAACGCAATTTTTCTGGAAACTCGCTGCTCAAAGAATTTATGACTGTACAGCCGATCGCAGTCAAAGCAAAGGATACTTTAAGCGAGGTATTGTACAGGCTCAACAACTACAATATCAGCCGCTTGCCAGTCGTAGAAGGTCGGCGTTTGGTGGGAATTATTACCCGCAGCGACATTATCCGAGTTGAATCCGATCGCCTCAGCGGAGAAACAACCCAGGGCCCGCATCCAGAACCTTCCTATGTTGTCTATCAAACCAGAGCTCCGCAAGTCGGAAACGGCCGCTTATTAGTGCCGCTTTCCAACCCCCAAACAGCACCCGCTTTGCTGCGGCTGGCGGCCGCGATCGCGCGCGATCGTAATTACGAATTAGAATGCCTGCAAATCATCTTAGTACCGCGCAACAGTTCCCCCTCAGAAACCGCAGTCCGGACAACAAAAAGCCGCCGCCTGCTGCAACAAGCCGAGCGAATTATTCGCAATTTGAACTTGCCTGTACACACCCAAATACGGGTAGCTCATGACGTGCCTCACGCGATTTTAGAGACTATTAAGGATCGACATATCGATTTAATTTTGATGGGGTGGCAAGGCGAAACATCCACCACTGGACGCATTTTTGGTGATGTGGTCGATACCGTTATTCGGCAAGCCGGCTGCGAGGTTATTTTGGTTAAATGGAGCGAAAAGATATTAGCAACCCGCAATAAAAATGAGCTTTCCGCCGCTCTTAGCGGGCGGAAATATGCGTCTATAGAATGGGACTTAAATGCCGAAGGAGTTGACGGCGCAGATCATCCCACGGCGAGATCCTCAGATTCATCAGCGACTCCTGAGACTGAACTTTCCCCGCCGAATTCAGACATTCCAGGGGCAGAATTGGGACTGCACACGCTGATGGGTTTGCACCGCTGGTTGGTGCCTATTCGCGGCGGTTACAAGCAAGCTGCGGCTTTGCGGCTGCTACCTGCTTTAGTTGCTGCGAGTGCTGTACCGGAGATTAAATTGTGTCAGGTTCACCAGCCTTCTGGTGCAGAACCCGATCGCGGTGAATTAAAGCAAGCGGCGGAGTTTATCAAGCGCCGGGTTAGCTGTTCGATAATAGCGACTTCGGTTTGCGCTAAATCGGTTTCTGATGCTTTAATTGATTTGGCTCAGAACGATCAGTGCGATGCGATCGTCCTGGGAGCTAGCCGCGAAGGGCTGCTGAAGCAGGTGATTCACGGGAACATCCCGGAAGCTGTGGCGCGCGGGTGCGACTGTACAGTCATTTTAGTGCGATCGGCCAATTAGTCATTAGTTAGTTGTGATTTTTTATTTATTAATTTTTATGGTGGTATTTTAGTGTTCTAGTCTTGTCCCCAGGCTCGGTTTGGGAATACATACCCGGAGGCTTTGTCTCCAATAACTAATAAGTAATAACCAATAAATATGGTTCACTTTAACGTTGGTTTTCAACACTTTAACTCCTTCGCTGATATTACGCTATCCCTGGCACAAACTTTAGACAAAATGGGAATTCCCATTTCTGTCGAACCTTCAACAATTGCCTCTCAGATCTGCGATAATTCCACAACCGAAGAAAACCACCTGCTAGAAAAGTGGATGAACACCGCACCATCAGACTTATTTCAGATAAAATGGTCTCATTACTGGAAACCTTATTTTTTAAAAGAACTCAAGGGACATCTCAATTTTGAACTTTTTGCTATCAATTACGAATTCGCCAAACATACTGATGATTATGATTACTGGATTTACGATGCTGTCAATAATTTATCTCACAAACTAGCCGTCAGCCAATATTCTAAAAACGTTTTAATAAAAGCTGGATGTCCGCCTGACAAAGTATCAGTCATGCCTCTAGGTTTCAATCCTTTAATCTCGCAACTCTATTTTCCCAGACCGCAAAAAAACCAAAAAGATGTAAAGTATATTCTGCACATGACCAATTCTTTTGATTTGTATAGATTTGGCACGGATATCGCCATTCAAGCTTTTTGGGAAGAGTTTAGAGATGATTCTAAGGTAGAGTTAATAATCAAAGATGGCGGCAAACATTCAGATGTTATAGTGGAACATCTCGTAAATATTGAAAAACAATTCGGCAAGTTCAAGTCAAGAATTCGGATAATGCCTAAATTTTGTAATAAAGCAGAACTAGCTGATTTGTACTTGTCAGCCGATGCTTTTTTAGCTCCCTTTCGCGGCGAGGGTTTTGCGATTAAAATTTTGGATGCCTTTGCTGCGGGTTTACCTGTCGCTATGACTATGTATGGCGGCCCGACTGAGTACGCCAATGCTGATAACTGCTATCCCATTGCTTACGATCTCATTCCCGTCGGAAAGTGTTACGATACTCAGTATCTAAAAATTACAAATGCTCCTCATTGGGCCGAGCCAAATGTTCAGTCTGTTCGCCAACAGTTACGAAAAATTGTTGAAGACCCGATGCGTTTTCAGGTAGCTCAAAAAGCTAGAGAGACGGCGGATTTGTTTAATTGGGAAGCTGCCGCTCAAAAATTGCTAAGATTAATGCGAAAGTTGTTTTAGGAGCAGAAATTATGGGACTCGAACGCAAAATGTTTAGGGGAATGTTTTCGCCGGGGGAAATGGTACGATTGAAACAGCCTTGTTTTACTCCCGGGCGATTGTTTGAGCCAGGAAAATATAACGCTGATGAGTTGCCGGATATCGCTTTTGATATGGGTTTGGTAGACCACTTGCCACCAGTCAAAGGCAACAGTTCAGAAAATCTCAATACCCAGAACCCGCCAGCTCAAAACCTTGAGGACTAAACTCCCATTTGCAGTAAGGACTTCAGTCCTGAAAATCCCCGTTTGTAGTAAGGACTTCAGTCCTGAAAAATAAAATAATCAAAGACTCAAGTCCTGACTGCAAAAAAGATAAAGCCAATTTAACCATTTTGCTCTATCTGGGCAATTAACTCTGTCAAAACTTTGCTAGCTTTATCATTCTCAATCTGACAAGTTCCGGCATTCTGGTGTCCGCCGCCACCATATCTTAACATTAACTCCCCAATATTAGTTTTAGAAGTTTTGTTAAAGATTGACTTGCCAACTGCGAAAACAGTATTTTGTTGTTTCAGTCCCCAAAGTACGTGAATCGATATATTGCATTCGGGGAACAAAGCATAAATTACAAAACGATTGCCCGCATAAATCACCTCTTCGTTACGCAAATCCAAAACAACTAACTTATTATATACTTGGGCGCAGCGCTGTATTTGCTCTTTAAATTTTTCTTCTTGATCGAAGTAGAGGTCTACTCTTTCTTTCACATCAGGAAGCTGCAATATTTCATCGATGGTATGATTTTTGCAGTAATCGATTAACTGCATCATTAACTGATAATTGGAAACTGTAAAGTCTTTAAACCTTCCCAACCCCGTTCTGGCGTCCATTATGAAGTTTAACAGCACCCATTCTTGCGGATGCAGAACCTCTTCTTGGGCAAATTGAGCGGAATCTGATTTGTCAACGGCCGCCATCATCGCCTCAGAAATATCAGGAAACTTTGCTTTGCCTCCATAATATTGGTACAGTACCCTAGCGGCAGAAGCTGCATAGGGATCGATGATGTGGTTAATTTTGATTTTCTCGTGTCTGAGAGTTTCGCTGAAATGGTGATCGAAAGCTAGATGAACTCCCTCAACATAGGGTAAATTGGTGCTAATATCGTTATTTGTTATTGCGATTTTTCCATCCTGCATATCTTTAGGATGCACGAATTTAATCTCGTCGATCATATCGAGTTCTTTGAGCAAAACGGCACAGACAAGACCGTCAAAATCGCTGCGGGTGACTAATCTGTATTTTTTAGTGAGTGGCATATGCTTATGTGATGCGGAGGAACTGATCACCAGCTAATATAACGTATTACCCGATCGCTTTCCAATATGAACGCTGACCCTTACGCTTGGATAGACAAGTCCCTCGACACTATTCGCCGCGCCCATTGGTATCGATCGCCACAATCGATCGATAGTTGCCCCGGGCCTGTGGTAAAGTTAGCAAGTCACAGGCTGATTAACTTTGCCAGCAACGATTATCTGGGACTTGCCGGCGATGACAGGTTAATTCAAGCTGCTATGGCTGCAACTAAGGAATTTGGTACGGGTGCGACGGGTTCGAGGTTGGTCAGCGGACACCGCGATTTGCACCGACAGCTAGAACAAGCTATTGCTAATTTAAAACAAACTGAAGATGCTTTAGTCTTCAGTTCGGGATATTTGGCGAATCTAGGGGCGATCGCATCCGTTGTCGGCAAGCGCGATTTGATATTATCTGACAAGTACAACCATTCGAGCCTGAAAAACGGAGCCACACTCAGTGGTGCAACTGCCCTAGAGTACAATCACTGCAATCTTGAGGATTTAAAGGCCAAGCTAGAGCAAAATCGCGCAAGATACCGCAAGTGTTTAATTATTACCGATAGCGTCTTTAGCATGGATGGGGACTTGTGTCCGCTACCGCAGTTGTTAGCTGTGGCCGAAACCTTTAACTGCATGGTATTAGTAGATGAAGCTCACGCTACAGGAGTTTTCGGTGCTAGCGGTGCCGGTTGTGCAGAACATTTCGGGTGTACGGGAACACCACTGATTCAAGTGGGGACACTCAGCAAAGCTTTGGGAAGTTTAGGTGGTTACGTTGCGGGCTCTGCTGCTTTAATTGATTTTCTGCGTAATCGAGCTGCGACTTGGATTTATACTACGGCATTGACGCCTGCTGACGCGGCGGCTGCTTTGGTAGCTGTGAGGATTGTACAGCAAGAACCAGAACGCCGAGTTCGGTTGCAACAAAATATCGAAACTTTCAAATATTGCGCGATTACCAATCACCAATTACCAATTAGCAATTCCCTCTCCCCAATTTTCAGTCTTCCGTTAAAAGATGCAGCCTCCGCTTTAACAGTGGGCAGCAAACTCAAGGACATGGGTATTTTTGCTCCGGCGATTCGGCCTCCGACTGTAAGCGTGAGTCGAATTCGGATTTCGCTGATGGCAACTCACGAGCTCGCACACATTCAGCAGTTGGTAGAGGCGCTGAAGCAAGTTTTGAGTTTTGAGTAAATGTTGGGTACGCCATAAGTACCTTACCCTTTGAGTAAATGTTGTGAGACGGGGAGAATTTCTACTTCTGCCTTCTGCCTTTTGCTGCTCTAGCCTTCTGCTGCTCTAGCTTTCTGCTTTCTGCTGCTCTAGGCTTCTGCCTTTTTTTTGATTGTCAAGATATCGCTATTGACTTATGGCCAATCTTATACATTAGTTTGGGCGATCGGTCAATAACTGTAAATTTTTTGTAAATTTAGATACTTTTTGAAATTTAGCGCTATATTAGAGAAGTAGCAGGTACACCAAATTTTATATAAGGAACGTCCACCATGAACACAAATCGTCAAAACGTAAAAAAAGTAGCAGAAACCCACCGCGCTAACATTCACAAGCAACTGATACACCGCATAGAAGTAGCGAGATCCAGTGGGAACCAAGATTTGGTTCGGGTGCTTGAAGAGGAAATGAGACAGCTTTAAAGAAGCTGCAACTAGAATTTGCCCGTAGTTTGGTTTAGAGGGTTGTGCGAGAAATGCAGAATTCCGCCAACCGCTACCTGTTAACTTTTGACTCCTCTCTTAGTTGGTAGAAAAAACCCCGGTTTCTTCAAGAAACCGGGGTTTTTTATTGAGAAGGAAGAAGAAAGAAGGAAGAGGGAACAGTCCTAAACGCACAAAGTCTATCTGTAGGGTGCGCCTCGGCGCACAGAGACTCTACCAATAGCAGATTAAACCATTTTTTGAGTAAGTTATGAAGTCAGAAGGAAGAGGGAAGAAGGAAGAACAGGACTTACGCTGCATTCCTGTTATTTTTAAACTATCTGTAGTAGTAAAGTGCGCCTCGGCGCACCCTACTAATAACTAACGAAACTGGCACATGGTGAGGGCGTGTTCACGCCCTCACCCATCACCTTAACCAGTCCGGATCACTGACAAGTTGACAGTCGCGACTAACGACCAAACTCAATAATAAGCGCACGAATAACGTACACTCATGTATGTGCTATTGGTTGGAAAATTGAGCAATTTCCTAGGGAACTCAAGCAATTAACCGGGAGAGAATCTTGCCAGTCCCGTCAAGCTAGAATTCAAAAAAATCCTATTGCTTGCCATGAACTTGTGTGGCTTAGGCGCTCAAAAGTTGAGCCAATAAAACTCGTCAAATAATATATCAAATTAAACACTGGCTTCTTCTATCAAATCATTGAAGTGAGCCACTAAAAATTCCCGATGTTCTGATGTTTATTGGGTAATTTTAGGGTGCTGGTACACGGATATGTGGCAGTTGCCTAAGTCCTGGTTATATTAAAGATGGATTGAGATAGATTGCCCTGGTTTACTGGGAAAGGCAGCTTTGCCACAAGTTAAGACTAGCAAAAATGCTTAACGGAAAGAAGTTAAAATCTCTCAAGCTGAAAATCAGGGTCGCGACAGCAAAATCCCCAAAATAATAGGTAAAACTGATGGCGACAGACATCCGACACCAGCCGGAAAACGGCTACCACTCAGAACCAACTCAGCCTTCTCTAAGAGAAAATCTTAATAGGCGATCGCCCATGCGCCTTCAGCCCACCCTAACGACCCTCGAAACTTGGGGGTTTGGCCTTACGGGTCCTCTGCTATGGATTAGCGGTGCACCGGCCATACACGCCGCTCTTGGGCCTCAAGCTATCTTCGTCTGGTTGCCAGCAACAATTGTGGGGATGCTGCTGAACTTTCAGATGCAAAGCTTGGGCAGGAAGTGGCCAGAGATGGCAGGGGGAACGCCCAACTATACGGCGCGGCTGCTGAACAATTATCCCTGGTTGGGTAGGTATGGAGCGATCGGATACTTTTTTAGTTGGTTATCGGTGCCAACGATCAACGCCCTGATCATCACAGCCCTGATCCAAGCCAACCTGAAACCATTAGGGATTTCATGTCCTGAGATACTCCTCCAAATTGGCTTTACGGTACTCGCCTTTATTGTGGCGTTTAGCGGCACCCGCGCCTTGAGTATCCTGCATTTATGTTTCGTTCTACCCGCTGTGGGATTCCTCTTAGTTTTTTGCACTCAAGGCATCGGCTGGTTATTACTATCCCCAGCTAGCCCCGGCTTTTTTCCCGACAGTTGGCCTAGCTTTTCCTTTGTTGAATGGGCAAAATGGTACTTTTTTGGCGCCTACGCTACTTACGCCTGTGAAACTGCTGCCTCCTTTGTCGCTGATAGCCAACGACCGGGGGAGACTTTGCGGTTTCTGAGCTTTGTGGCTTGGCTGATTCCTATTCCCTATCTAGCCGGTTCCTGGGTACTGATGCGCTTGGCAACAGAACCGGGATTACAAGACGACACCTTCTTAAACCTATTATCCGCAGCTAAACTCTTCTGGGGGCCGTGGGCCTCATTTATGGTGACGCTTTTGATCGTCGCGGGCTGCCTCCTAAGTTCCGCCACAGCGGTTTCCAACACTCCCCGCGTTTTGTACCAACTTGCCTTGGACGGGCACATATCGCCAGTATTCGGTGTTGTCTCCCCACGGGGCGTGCTCGGCCCAGCCCTGTTGCTGACGTTCTTGCTCAGTCTCATCTGTCTAGCTTGGGGAGATATAGGGCGTTTAGTAATGGTGGGCACAAGTGGTGGGCTGAGCGCCTTTACAATAGCCCATTTGGGGCTATGGGTACGTCGGGATAGGCCAGAAGTGCTATGGCCTTGGTGGTCTGGAGGCTTTTTCCTGGTGGAAACAGTTGTCCTGATTGTTGGAGGCTTGGCTTGGAACTGGCAAGACCTGCTGATCGGACTGCTCTTGCCGATCGCTATTTTGGCAGTGGATGCTGCGATCCGTCACAGTGCATTTCCCCCCTTCCATCCTGCGTGGTGGATTAAGCTTTATCGGGGGCAGTCCTACAGGATAACCAAGGATTTTGTAGCGCTTCAGGTAGGCATCCTGATCTTTCTGATCTGTAGCACTGCCGCGATCGCCTGGGTGATTAGAGCCACGTTAGACGGACTTCCAGCCGATGCTGCCAATAATCTTTTGATTGTTCTGGTAATAACCGTAGGCTTTGTCGGAGTGGCCGTTGCCTGCTGGACGAGCTTACCCCAGGTCGTCTCCATGAATGAAGCACGAGAGGGAGCAGAACAACTCTTTACCATTGCCCTAGATGCGATCGTGGTGCTGGATGAAACCGGAGTGATTCGTCAGACTAATCCCGCTGCTGAAAGCGTTTTCGGAATCGGCACCACTGGACTCCTAGGGCATCCCCTGAACAAACTACTGCCCGGATTAGCTTTTGAGCCCGATCGGTGGCCCAGCCGCAGCGAACAAACTCTTAACCTACCCGATCGCGACTCGCGTATCCTTGAAGTTGCCATCTCGGACCGATTTTCTCAAAATGCTTCGCTTTCAAATCAAGGTATGCAAGAATATGTGGTGATTCTGCGCGATATCAGCGATCGCAAGCAAGCCCAAGAATCTCTACAAAAAGCGAATGAGGAACTAGAAATCAAAGTTGAAAATCGTACATCTGAACTCACCCATACTGTGCAGCAATTGCAGAATGAGATTGAAGAGCGCCAGCGGATTGAAGAAAATCTCAGAGCTATGCAAAATCAAATTGTTGTCCAAGAAAAACTAGCTTCTCTGGGCAGTTTAACAGCAGGCATTGCCCACGAAATCAGAAACCCCTTAAACTTTGTCAACAATTTCTCAGAACTTTCTGCTGAATTAACCGAAGAACTGTTTGAAAAAATTGAAAATCAAGCACAACGTTTAGATCCCGAAACCAGTGACGATATTGCCGAGCTATTAACCGATCTCAAAGCCAATCTTAAAAAAATCAATCAACACGGTCAAAGAGCCGACAAAATCGTTGGTAATATGCTTTTGCATTCTCGCGGACAAAGCGGTCACTGGGAAGCTACAGATATAAATAGTTTATTGGCTGAATATATCAATCTAGCCTATCACGGGATGCGAGCCAAGGAACCTGCTTTTAACATTACCATAGAAACCGACTACGACAATGATATTGGTGAAGTAAATGTCGTGCCACAAGACATCGGCAGGGTTTTTCTTAACATTATTAGCAATGCTTGTTATGCAGCCTATAAAAAGAAACAAGAAATGGGAGCCGAATTTTCACCGCTGCTTGACGTGAGAACTCGAAATCTTGGTGACGCGATTGAAATCCGCATTCGCGATAATGGCTCAGGTATAAAACCAGAGGTACTCGATAAAATTTTCAATCCGTTTTTTACTACAAAGCCACCAGCCGAAGGTACTGGTCTAGGTCTTTCTATCAGTCAAGATGTTATCGTCCAACAACATCGAGGAGAACTAAAAGTCGAAACAGAAGTAGGAGATTACACAGAGTTTATCATCACCTTGCCCAAAAAAGTAGCCGAAATAAGGAGTTAAAAAAATGAAAGTAATGGTGATAGACGACGAGGAAGATATTCAGTCACTGTTCAAGCAGAAATTTAGGCAAGAAATCAAAGCAGGGAAAATTGAATAGGGCTAAAAAAGGCGAAATTAGCTTAAGTGAGAAGTCAGAAATAAAATGTAATTAGGTAAAATTGAAGAGGGATTGAGATAAATTTTCATGGTTGACTGGGGAAGGCAGCTTTGCCAAAACTATAAGACCAGCAAAAACACTTAACATAAAAAAGTTGAAATCTATGAAGCTGAACATCGGGTAGCGACTACAAGATCCAAAAAATATATAGGTAAAATTGATGGCGACAGACATCCAACACCCGCAGGAAAACGGCTATCACTCAGAACCAACTCAGCCTTTCCTACAAGAAAATCTCAATGAGCGATCGCTCATGCGCCTACCGAAAATCCTGAGTCCCCTTGAAACGCTGGGCTTCGGGATGACTGGTCTTATCGCAGGCGTTCCCGTTGCACCGGCAATACACGTGGCGCTCGGCCCAAATGCCATTTTCGTCTGGCTGCCCGCCGTATTGGTGGGGGTGATGCTGAACCTGCAAGTGAAACGTTTAGGGGAACAGTGGCCAGAAATGTCAGGGGGAACGCCCAACTATATCACCAGGCTACTGAGCAACTATCCGCTTCTGGGCAGCTATGCGGCGATCGGCTACTTCTTCGGCTGGGCAGTATATCCGTCACTAAACGCGATCGTAATTACGGCGCTAATCAAAGCTAACCTAGAACCCTTGGGCATTGCCTGTCCAGAAACGGTGCTAAGAATTGGATTCACAATAATCGCTTATATAGTGGCGTTTAGCGGCACCCGCGCCTTGGGAATACTGCACTCATTTTTCATTTTCCCGGCAGTGGGATTCCTACTGGTGTTTAGCATTCAAGGCGTGGGATGGTTAGCCTTCTCCCCAGATAGCCCCGGATTTTTCCCCACCAGTTGGCCAACTTTAACCTTTGTTGACTGGGCTAAATGGTCATTCTTAGGAATCTACATTACTTGCGCCTGTGAAACCGCTTCCTCGTTTGTCGCCGACAGCCGCCGCCCTACAGAAACTTTGCGGGTTCTGAACTTAGCCGCTTGGCTGATGCCACCCGTGTTGCTTGGGAGTTCCTGGGTACTGACGCGCTTAGCAACCTCCCCAGAACTGGGCGAGGACTCGTTTAAGAACCTCTTAGCTGCGGCATCACCATTTTGGGGTCAGTCAGCTTCATTAATCGTCACACTCCTGCTGGTCTCAAGCGCTCTTCTCGCTTCCGCCACTGGCGTTTCCAACGCTCCCCGCATTTTGTACCAACTCGCTCTAGATGGGCGCGTTTCACCAGTCTTCGCTTTCATCTCCCGACGGGGCGTTCTGGAACCGGCCCTGGTATTTTGCCTTTTACTCAGTTTGCTCGGTCTGCTTTGGGGAGATGTAACCAGGATCTCGGTGGTCGGTGGTGCTAGTTACCTGATAATGCTGATGGCATTTTATCTAGGACTGTGGCTGCGGCGAGGATCGCCAGAAGTGCGATGGCCTTGGTGGGGGGCAGGCTTCTTCTTTTTACTTGCAGTTGTTCTGGTTGTCGCAGGCTTGAACTGGAGTTGGCAAGACGTGATCATTGGCTTGCTGTTGCCTGTGGCTATTTTGGCAGTGGATGCGGTTATCCGTCGCATTTCCTTTGCGCCATTCCATCGGGCGTGGTGGCTTCGGCATTACAGGGCGGGGCGCAAGAGCCAGATCGTAGATTTTGTGGCGTTTCAGGTTATTGTTCTGATTTTGCTAGTCTGTAGCGCCGTCAGTATTGGCTGGGTTTTTAGATCCCAATTAGATGGTAACTCTAGTGTTGGCTCTAATCTTTTGGCAGTGCTGATCTTGACAGTCACTTTTATCGGGGTGGCTGTTGCCTGCTGGACGAGCTTACCCCAAGTCGTCTCAATGGACGAGGCACGAGAGGCGGCGGAACAACTGTTTGTAATTGCCATAGACGCCATTGTAGTGCTGGATGAAAAGGGGATGATTCGTCAGGCTAACCCAGCATCTGAACGTCTATTTGAGTTAAGCAGTGGTCAATTAATCGGGCGTCACTTGAACAAACTACTCCCCGGATTGGCAAATCAGCCAGAACTGTGGCCGGGCCGGAGCGAACAAACCCTGAACCTGCCCACTGAAGACTCGCGCATCCTGGAAGTTGCCATCTCAAACCGATTCTCCCAAGAGGCTTCGCTTTCCAATCAGGAGCTACAAGAATATGTGGTGATTCTGCGCGACATCACCGATCGCAAGCAAGCCCAAGAATCCCTACAAAAGGCCAATGAGGAACTAGAAATCAAAGTTGAGAATCGTACATCTGAACTCACCCATACTGTGCAGCAATTGCAGAATGAGATTGAAGAGCGCCAGCGGATAGAAACAAATCTCAGAGCTATGCAAAATCAAATTGTTGTCCAAGAAAAACTAGCTTCTCTGGGCAGTTTAACAGCAGGCATTGCCCACGAAATCAGAAACCCCTTAAACTTTGTCAACAATTTCTCAGAACTTTCTGCTGAATTAACCGAAGAACTGTTTGAAAAAATTGAAAATCAAGCACAACGTTTAGATCCCGAAACCAGTGACGATATTGCCGAGCTATTAACCGATCTCAAAGCCAATCTTAAAAAAATCAATCAACACGGTCAAAGAGCCGACAAAATCGTTGGTAATATGCTTTTGCATTCTCGCGGACAAAGCGGTCACTGGGAAGCTACAGATATAAATAGTTTATTGGCTGAATATATCAATCTAGCCTATCACGGGATGCGAGCCAAGGAACCTGCTTTTAACATTACCATAGAAACCGACTACGACAATGATATTGGTGAAGTAAATGTCGTGCCACAAGACATCGGCAGGGTTTTTCTTAACATTATTAGCAATGCTTGTTATGCAGCCTATAAAAAGAAACAAGAAATGGGAGCCGAATTTTCACCGCTGCTTGACGTGAGAACTCGAAATCTTGGTGACGCGATTGAAATCCGCATTCGCGATAATGGCTCAGGTATAAAACCCGAGGTAGTCGATAAAATTTTCAATCCCTTTTTTACTACAAAACCACCAGCCGAAGGTACTGGTCTAGGTCTGTCTATCAGTCAGGATGTTATCGTTCAGCAACATCGCGGAGAACTAAAAGTCGAAACAGAAGTAGGAAAATACACAGAGTTTATAATCACATTGCCCAAAAAAATAGCCGAAATTAAGGAGTTAAAAAAATGAAAGTAATGGTGGTAGACGACGAGGAAGATATTCAGTCACTGTTCAAGCAGAAATTTAGGAAAGAAATCAAAGCAGGGCAAATTCAATTTCATTTTTCCCTGTCCGCAGAGGCAGCTTTGAACTACTTAGAAAACCAGGATGAAGCGTCTATTGTCTTGATTTTATCGGATATTAATATGCCAGGAATGAATGGGATCGAACTGCTCAGGATTCTCAAAGAAAAGTTTCCCGATTTAAAAGTTTTTATGATTACGGCTTATGGAGATGAGAGAAATTACCAAACCGCAATGGCTTATGGAGCTGATGACTATATTACTAAGCCTGTTAATTTTGATAAACTCAAAAATAAAATACTCAACTTGGAGTAAACTTAAAAGGAAACCTATTTAGTAATTGGTAATGAGTAATTGGTAATTGAAAGCAGTATTTCAGTCGAGTTAAAATTGCTCGATTGCATTTTCCTTCTGTTCTTCTGGAACGCTAAATCTTTATGATGAGTTTTAAGAGTTACTGAAAAATGAATATGTCAACAAAAATAATGTTTGTGGATGATGAACCCGATTTAGAATCTCTACTTTCCCAGAGATTTAGGAAAAAAATCCGCGCCGAAAAATGGCAGCTTTTTTTTGCCCACAATGGCGTACAAGCGCTGGAAAAATTGAAAGAATACCCGGATGTAGATATAGTAGTGACCGACCTTAATATGCCTGAAATGGATGGTCTGACTTTACTCTCTAAACTTAATCAGATAAACCTCCCTTTCAAAACAATAGTTATATCAGCCTATGGCGACCTAAAAAATATAAGAAATGCGATGAACTTCGGTGCTTTTGACTTTCTAACCAAGCCGATAGATTTTCAGGATTTAGAAATTACCCTCAACAAAACGCTGCGCGAGGTGCAACAGGTAAAAGAAAATCAGCGCTTGCGGGAGTCAGAAGCTCGCGCTAGAGAAGAAGCTCAGCATTTACAGAACTGTATGCAAGACCTAAAAAAGACCCAAGCTCAACTGATTCAGACCGCAAAAATGTCTTCTTTGGGTCAAGTGGTTGCGGGGATTGCCCATGAAATCAACAACCCCGTCAACTTTATCTACGGCAATATCAGCCACGTCAGTGATTATATTGAAGACTTACTGCACCTGCTGCATCTCTATCAGCAGTACACCCCTCCCAATTCTGAGATTCAAGCTGAAATCGAAGCCATAGATTTGGAATTTATGATAGTAGATTTACCTCAAATTATGGTGTCGATGAAAGGGGGTGTTGACCGCATTCAGAAGATTATTTTGTCTTTGCGTAACTTCTCAAGACTGGATGAAGCTAACATAAAGTCGGTTGACATTCACGAGGGGATAAAAAGCAGCCTGCTGATTTTGCATAATCGATTTCAAGCAAGGGCAGCGCGTCCAGAGATTCAAGTGATGGAGGAGTACAGCAATCTGCCTTTAGTGGAATGCTATGCCGGAGAACTCAACCAGGTGTTTATCAACATCCTTTCTAATGCGATTGATGCTTTGAATGAGTACAACAAACAACGGTCACTAGATAACCCCCCCGCTTGCCCCCTCGCCATTACTATTCGCACTTTTCTGCTAGAGGAAAAATCCCGTGTCGTCATTCAAATTCGGGACAATGGGCCGGGGATAACGGCAGAGGTGAAAGACCGTATTTTTGAACCATTTTTTACTACTAAGCCTGTAGGTGAGGGTACTGGTTTGGGTCTCTATATAAGCTACCAAATTGTACATGAGAAGCATGGGGGCGCCTTGAACTGTTTTTCAGACGTGGGGCAGGGAACAGAGTTCTGGATTGAAATTCCAATCAGACAAACTAGGGCGGCACTCAACCTTAGCTAATCCATCGACTTTTACCAAACTCAGAGCCTATTCCAGCCATCTGGTTGGCCATGGTAGAAATCAGCCTTTTCATTACTCCTGAAATAATCTATAATAGGACGTAAAGTAGATAAAAATTACTCGGCGGATAAGTTAATGAATCCCAGGAGTTCAAAAAATGTCACCTACGACCGCACTGGCTCGCAATATGCCAGCTAAAATATTATTTGTGGATGACGAGCCTGATTTAGAATCTTTAATTTGCCAGAAATTTAGACAAAAGATCCGCACCGGAGAATACCAAGTTTTTTTTGCACACAATGGCGTAGAAGCGCTTTCAACGTTGCGAGAGCAGCCGGATATAGATATTATCCTGACAGACATTAATATGCCAGTCATGGATGGTATGGCTTTGCTAGCGAAACTTAACGAGCTAGTTACTATGGTCAAAACAGTAGTTATATCTGCTTATGGCGATTTGGGAAATATCAGAAAGGCAATGAATGGCGGGGCATTTGACTTTTTGATTAAGCCTTTAAATTTTCAGGATTTAGAAATTACCATTAACAAAACTTTATGCCATGTGCAGCAGCTAAAGGAAAACGAGCGCGCCCGCCAAGAAAGAGAGGAGAAATTACGGCAATCGGAAGCGCGAGAGCGAGAAAAAGCCATCCAACTAGAACTGGCCCTGCAAAATTTACAGCGCACCCAGTCTCAGCTTATTCAGACTGAGAAAATGTCTAGCTTAGGACAACTAATTTCCGGTATTGCCCACGAAATTAATAATCCTGTTAACTTCATCTATGGCAACTTAACTTATGTCACGGATTACACTCATCAGCTATTGAGTTTAATCACGCTTTACCAGCAGCACGATCCCCATAACTACCCGGAAATCGAAGCTTTAATTGAGCAAATAGAGCTGGAATTTATCAAAGAGGATATGCCTAAAATGCTGTCTTCGATGAAATTGGGGGCAGAACGTATCCGTCAGATTGTGCTGACGTTGCGGAACTTCTCGCGCCTAGACGAAGCTGAGATGAAACCCGTTAATATTCACGAGGGAATCGACAGCTCTCTAGTAATTTTGCATAGTCAGCTAAAGGCTAAGCCGAATTCTTCGTCTATTGAAGTTATTAAAGAATACGGAGATTTGCCACAAATAGAATGTTATGCCTGTCAGTTGAATCAGGTATTTATGAATTTGTTAAGCAATGGCATTTATGCCTTGAATCACTATGATAAAAAACTCAGCCCTGAGCCAATTAAAAACGAGCCTAGGACGATTACGATTGCTACTTCTATGCTGAATCGCGAGTGGGTAAGAATCAGTTTTAAAGATAATGGCCCGGGAATGACAAGCGATGTAATAAATCGGCTGTTTAATCCTTTTTTTACAACTAAACCTTTGGGTGATGGCACGGGCTTGGGATTATCGATCAGCTATCAGATTGTGGTGGAGAAGCACGGCGGAGATTTGAAGTGTTTTTCGCAGCCAGATCGAGGTGCAGAATTTGTGATTGAGATTCCGATTAGGCAGAATAATCGGATAGAGATGAAGACAAATTAAGGGGAATTAAAAAAAAATCCACAAAGTCTGGTAAAGTCTATAATCGCGATCGCACTTCCCCAATTTCTATGTAATTTATGAAGCCTCCCAAACACCGAACGACCTAGCTGAAGCCCTCAATAGTAGATTTTGAGTGGTTGGTCAAGTTGTCAGTGTCCCGGACTGGTTAAGGTGAGGCGTGAGGGCGCGAACACGCCTTCACCATGTGCCAGTTGCGTAAGTTTTGAACTAATAATTAATGACTAATGACTAAGGATTATCTTCCTCCGACGACAACATTTTTAATCCGCAAATGGGGGCCGCCGACGCTTACGGGCAAACCGCTCTGACCGCCTTTACCGCAACCGCCGTAGGCATAAACCGAGTCGTTTCCTATAGACTCAATATCCTTTAACGTCTGAAATACATTGCCGCTTAAAGTGACATCGCTGACCGGTTCGGCCAATTTGCCGTCGCGAATCATGAACCCTTGAGCCGCCGCAAACGTAAACATTTCGCCGTTGGTTTGTCCTCCCAACATCCGCACTGCATAAACTCCTTCGTCAATGTCGGCAACCATTTCGTCAAAAGAATGTTCGCCAGACTCGATCGCAGTATTAGTCATCCGCACCAAAGGCATAAAAGTAGCGCTCAGAGCCCGGGCATTTCCCGTCGGACTTTCGCCCATTTTGCCCGCAGTCTCGCGATTGTGCATCCGAGCCGCTAAAACTCCATTTTTAATTAAATGCTTGCACTGAGCCGGCACGCCTTCGTCGTCGTATTTCAAAGTTCCCGGCAATCCCGGCACAGTTGCGTCGTCAATTACATTCAATTGTTCGATCGCCACAGGCTTGCCCAAAGTCAACAATTCCTGCATTTTTGGGTTTTCGTAAATGCCGTCTGCTTCCGACAAATGCCCGAAAGCTTCGTGAATAAAAACCCCCGACAAATAAGGGTCTAAAATCACCGGATACTGGCCGCCTTTCACCGATTTTGCCTCTAGTTGACCCACAGCTCGAACGGCCGCACTTTTAACACGATCTTCAATATTTGTCAACACATCGTAATCCGATCGCGAGTGAATCGACTCAAACCCTTGGCGGACGACACCGCCCTCGCCGCGGGCGATCGCTCCGAAACGCCCGGTCACATCCAAGCGCTCTTGAGCGATGCAAGTACCTTGAGAATTCACAAAATAAGTAATCCCAAATCTGTCGCTGTAACCTGCCATTGTCGTCTGAATTCGCGGGTCATAATCTAACAGCAACTGATTGTAAGATTCGAGCAATTTCCGCTTTTCGGCTAGAGTAATAGAGCGCGGGTCGCGACCCAATTCCACCGCTACATAATCTTGAATCGGGGTGACATCTGCGAGTAGAGTTTTTTCGCTGCCAACCAAACGAGACTGCACTACAGCTTCTTCAATACGGTCTTTTAACTCATCTAAACCGTTAAAAGTTACAAAACTCCAGCCACCTTTGTGACAGGCGCGGATGCCGCCGGCGAGACTAAAACTGCGGTTGACAGCATCTAACTGAGGGCCGCGAAAACTAATCGCAGTTGACTCGCTTTGTTCGAGGCGAACTTCTAGATAATCTACGCGATCGCGGTAAGGTGCGATCGCTTCCATCAACTGTTCTTGCATCAAATTGCCCCTATGAATGATTGGCCGTAGCGCTGAAAAAAATTATTCCTAAACCTATTTTAGCTAATAACTCGCGTCTTTCGGGTGCGCGCTCCCCCCCCGGGTGTGGTACGGTATCGTGGCGCGCCCTACCCGAGCAAGGGCGAGTCAACCAATTTTAGATTTTAGATTTTAGATTTTAGATTTTAGATTTTAGATTGATATCGTCCTGAGCCTGCGAAGGAATGAATCCGGGGGCTTTTTAGGAAGGATGCAAAGCTTTTTAAAGTCTCCGTCCTGAGTCTGCGAAGGAATGAATACAGGGGCTTATGACCACATTACTTTCGCTCAGTCGATTGTAGATTTAAAACTTTTTCCATAGAATTAATCATGAGAGGCTTGCCGATCGCCGACGTTGGGCGGGCGTCCTAGAACACAACAAACTCCCGCCCGCTTGCGAAAAGCCCGGTATGCCGAAAATCTGGCATTGGCCTAGAGAAATCAAACTAAACTAAATCTATCTAAAGATCTAAAAAATATACCTTAACCGCCGGCAGATGGAATACTTTAAGGTGAAAAAATTCCAAATTTCACCGTATTTAGCAGCAATTTCGGCATCAATAGCAATTTTGGTCGGAGTTGGCATTTTAGATCGCTCAGAACAGCGGCGGTTTTTTCACTACAACCGCGCTAGCACCCTCGAACGCCTCAGCACAGTCCGTTCTAAGCTGGAAGGCGCTTTGAATTCCCGCGTGTTTTTGACGCGGGGTTTGGGGGCTTACCTTTCCAACAACCCAAACATCACTGAAGCCGAGTTTACAGCGACGGCGAGAATTCTGGTGGCACAGCAACCGGGCATCCGCGCCATAACTTTAGTTAAAGGCACGACGATCGCTTACATTTACCCACGGGAGGGAAATGAAGCGCTGATCGGGGTTGACTTGACGGCGCTACCCGCACAGCGGCAAATGGTCAAAGAGGTCATCAACACCAGAAAAACTTTGCTCGCCGGGCCCGTGAAATTATTGGAGGGGGACGAGACGTTCATCAGCCGATCGCCGATTTTTCTCACACCCTCCGGCGCCGAGCCTGAAACAGGAGTTTACTGGGGCTTGACAGGTTTGATCATCGACAAAAATTCCCTGATTGAGGAAGCAGGACTCAATGACTCCTCAGCGAAGCTGCAATACGCTCTGCGGGGCAAAGACGGGAAGGGAGCATCCGGCCCTGTGTTTTTTGGTGACGGGTCAATTTTTCAGCACAATCCCGTGCTGCTGGAAGTGACTTTGCCGCACGGTTCCTGGCAGTTGGCAGCAATTCCGGCGGGAGGATGGCCTGCACATTCGCCGTTTCGGGGGTGGCTGATCTTTGGAGGCGGCTTGCTGGCTGTTTTCAGCGGGGTAGTGGCGTTTAGCTGGGTATATGGCCCTGTGAAGCTGCAGGCAAGCGAAGCTAAGTACCGACAATTGGTTGAGAATGCTAACAGCATTATTGTGCAGTTAGACAGTGAAGGCAAAATTACTTTTTTTAATGAGTTTGCTGAAACTTTTTTCGGGTATTCAGAAGCAGAAATCATCGGCAAAAGTGCGATCGGGACAATTATACCGAAAACAGATTTATCAGAAAGTGACCTGGCGGCAATGATTCGAGACTCTTTGCCACTGCCGGAAAAATACTTCCAAAATGAAAACGAAAACATCCGCAGCAATGGAGAAAGGGTGTGGGTAGCGTGGACAAATAAACCTTTGCTAGATGCGGAGGGAAATTTGGCAGGGCTGCTTTGTATCGGGACGGATATTAGCGATCGCGTCTTAGCAGAAGCCGCGCTGCTTGAGAGCGAATCTCGCTATCGGGCAATTATTGAAGACCAAACCGAACTGATTTGCCGTTTCTTGCCGAGCGGAGTTTTGACTTTTGTCAACGATGCCTACTGCCGCTATTTCAATAAATCGCGATCGGATTTGGAGGGCCATACTTTTATGCCCTTGATGCCGGCAGAAGACCAAGAAATTATCAGCCGCAGTTTCAGCTCTCTAAGCCTAGAAAACCCCGTCGTTACCTGTGAACACCGCGTCGTTCTCGAAACAGGGGAAACTCGCTGGCAGCAGTGGACGAATCGGGGGATTTTTGACAGTACGGGCAGCTTGATTGAGTGTCAAGGAGTAGGGCGCGACATTAGCGATCGCAAACAAGCTGAAATCGCTCTGCAAGCTTCAGAAGCAGAACTGCGGACTTTGTTTGCGGCAATGAACGACGTAATTTTGGTGATTGATATTGAAGGACGCTACCTGAAAATTGCCCCGACCAATCCCGGACTTTTATATAAACCGTCTCCAGAACTTGTCGGTCAAAAAATTAGCAACTTATTCTCTACAGAAATGGCAGAATCTTTTCTGGAGCAAATTCGCACCGCCCTCGCTACAAATCAAATCTGTACTTTTGAATATAACTTGGAAATTGGCAGCCTAAAAACGTGGTTTGCCGCTACCATCTCGCCCATGAAAGAAAACACGGTTTTGTGGGTGGCCCGCAACATTACAGAGCGCAAGCAAGCTGAAAATTGGTTAACGGGTCAAAAACAAATTTTAGAAATGATTGCTAAGGGTGCTTCTCTGGGCGATACTTTAAACACTTTAGTTAAAATTATCGAGCAGCAATCTAGAGATGTCATCTGTTCGATATTGCTTCTAGCTCCAGACGGCAAACATTTGCTGCACGGAGCCGCGCCCAGTTTGCCCGACAGTTACAATGCTGCTATTCATGGCATAGCCATCGGCCCGGATGTCGGTTCCTGCGGCACTGCTGCCTTTAGTCGCCAACAGGTGCTAGTTACAGATATTGCCAGCGATCCTTTGTGGGAAAATTTTCGAGATTTAGCCTTGAGTTTTGGACTGAGAGCTTGCTTGTCTACTCCTATTTTCTCATCTCAGGGTCAAGTTTTGGGAACTTTCGGGATGTATTATTCCCAACCGCGCAGCCCCCATTTTTTTGAGCTGCAATTGATAGAAGCGATTATTAATTTAGCAGGAATTGCGATCGAACGCAACCAGGCAGAAGAAAGTCTCAAACAGCTCAATCAAGAACTAGAAAATAGAGTCAAACAGAGAACTGCTCAATTGATGCAAACTGAAGAACGCTGGCAGTTAGCACTCAAAGGCAACAACGACGGCATTTGGGACTGGAACTTGCAAACAGGGGAACTATTCCTGTCCGATAGATTTAAGGAAATCACCGGATACGACGAACACAGCCCCATTCTCGATTACTTTGACGAATTGAACAAGGGCACGCATCCCGACGATTTAGCCTTAGTAATGCAAGCTCTCCAAGACCATTTAAACAAGAAAACGCCGCATTACATCATCGAATATCGCTGCTGGTGCTACAATAGCGCCTACAAATGGATATTGAGTCGGGGACAAGCTTTGTGGGACGCATCTGGAAAAGCAGTCCGCATGGTTGGTTCAATTACTGACATTACGGAGCGCAAACAAGCAGAGGAAGCACTGCGGGAAAGCGAGGCAAGATACCAAAAGCTGTCTGCTAATTTGCCGGGAATCATTTATCAATTTTTGTTGTGTCCAGATGGCTCTTTCTGTTTTCCTTACATAAGTGCTGCTTGCCGAGAACTTTTTGAGTTAGAACCAGAAGATGTTCTGCAAAATGCGGCTTTGGTAACAGATTTGATTCATCCCGAAGACCGCCAAAATTATGAGGAATCGGGTGCTATTTCTGCCCAGACTTTGCAACCTTGGCAGTGGCAAGGACGGATAGTGCTACCTTCAGGCAAGATTCGGTGGTTGCAGATAATGTCGCGTCCTGAAGCTAAAGAAAATGGCGATATTCTTTGGGACGGCATCGCCGTTGATGTTACGGATCGCAAACAAGCGGAGTTAGCTTTGCAAGAAAGCCAGCAGTTCATTCAAAAAGTAGCATCGGCTACTCCCGGTATTTTGTATCTCTACGACTTGGAAGAACAGCGTAATATCTACACTAATACTTCTATGTTCGCGCTTTTGGGCTATACCAGCGACGAAATTACAGCGATGGATTCGTCACTCATTCCTCAGTTAATAAACCCCGAAGATTTGCATAAAATAATGAAACATTTCGCGAGCTTTGGAGGAATTGAAGATGGCGAAACTAGGGAAATTGAGTACCGGATACGGGCAGCAGACGGTCAATTTTTGTGGCTGCAAAGTCGGGATACTATTTTTAGTAGGAATTCGGATGGTCAGGCTAAGGTAATAATTGGAGTTTCCCAGGATATTACGACTCGCAAGCAAGCAGAGGAAGCACTGCGACAAAGCGAGGCGCGAGAAAGAGAAAAAGCTCGAGATTTAGAGTCAGCGATCCTGGAATTGCGCTCTACTCAAACTCAGCTCATTCAAACTGAAAAAATGTCTTCTTTAGGGCAATTAGTTGCAGGCATCGCTCACGAAATTAATAATCCAGTTAATTTCATTCACGCTAACATTGATTATCTCAACCAGTATACAAAAGAGTTGCTGGATCTGGTGACTCTTTACGAACAGGAGTATCCCGAACCAAATTCAAAAATTGTCGATCGCATTCAAGAGATAGATTTGGACTTCATGGCTGAGGATTTAAGAAAACTTGTGGGTTCAATGCAGGTAGGAACAGAGCGCATCCGGCAAATTGTGTTGTCCCTCAGAAATTTCTCCCGGCTGGATGAATCTGCAATGAAGCCGGTCGATATTCACGTGGGAATTGAAAGCACTTTGTTAATTTTGCAGCACCGCTTGAAGAGTCGGGACAGCCGCCCGGAAATTGAAGTAATTAAGGAGTTTGGAAAACTGCCACTGGTGGAGTGCTATGCGAGCCAACTTAATCAGGTGTTTATGAATATTATTGCTAATGGAATTGATGCTATTGAAGAACGATATCACCAGTTATCGGTTCCACAATCAGAGACAAAGACTGGACGGATTGCTATTTCCACGGGTGTAACCCCCCAGAACACTGTTAGGGTAGAAATTTCGGACAACGGTACGGGCATTCCCGAGGGGATAGTCGATCGAATTTTTAACCCGTTTTTTACTACCAAAGCTGTGGGGAAAGGTACGGGGTTGGGAATGTCTATCGCGCACTCGATTGTGGTGGAAAAGCACAAGGGTAAGATTGAGTGCATTTCTTCCATAGGATGCGGAACGACTTTTAAGATTGAGATTCCGATCGACAAAGTGTATAAACAGTAGGGTGCACCAGTTGATTTGAGATTTGAGATTTGAGATTGACTCCACAGTGGTAGGATGCGTCAGTCGATTTGAGATTTGAGAGTGAGTCCACAGTGGTAGTATGCGTCAGCAGTTGTTGATTTTCAGGCGCGCAGCGATAAGCTGACTCACCCTACAACTTAAAGACTAAAATAGACGGAAGCTGCGAATGAAGCGGTGCTGCATCAAACCTTTAATTGTATAAAAATTGACATGATGGGATTAATCCTGGAAGCGTTGCAAGCAATGGGACACAATGTCCGCTGGATGTCTTGGAATTTGTTTTTGGCTTTAGTACCGCTGGGCCTGAGTTTTTGGCTGTTTCGCAAACCTCGATCGCGCTGGCTGCTGTGGGGTACGGCCTTTCTCCTGGGCCTTACTTTTTTGCCCAGTACGCGCCATGTTTTGAACTATCTGAAGCACATTGTGCAAGATGTGGGCAAAACTTACGTTTTGGGCGCGATCGCGATTACGCTGGCACTGATGGCTTTAGACATCTGGGTACTGCGGCAGCGCGGAGTTCGCTCTTTCCGCTGGTGGGGCGGTTTTTTCTGGTTTATCGCATTTTTGCCTAATGCGCCCTACGTTTTAACTGATATCATTCACCTGATTGAGCAGATTAAAGAGGGTAACTCGGTGTGGACTGTGACTCTAGCTTTGATCCCGCAGTATCTGGCGTTTATGCTGGTTGGGTTTGGGGCTTACGTGCTGTCGGTGATGAATTTGGGTTACTATTTGAAGCAACAGGGTTGGAGTAAATTTATCCTGGCAACGGAGATAACTATACACGCACTTTCGGCGATCGGCATTTATTTAGGGCGATTTATCCGCTTCAACACTTGGGACATTCTTACTAACCCAGATGCGCTAGTTAACACAGTAATGAACGATTTGATAGGCAAGCGTCCGGTTTTAGTAATGGTTGTAACTTTTGTAGTAATTACTGTTTTGTATTGGGTAATGAAACAAGTAATTTTAGGAATTAGCCAGCGATTTTACAGCAGCAAATTGCAGTCGGAGTTGTCCGGCGAAAGCGCCACTGCTTCTGATCCAATCGATTTGAGATTTTAGATTTGAGATTAAAGGATTGACTCCACAGATGAATCTAAGAGCTTGAACTAAGCTCCCAATTTTTTCTCTCCACCAGTTAACTGGGAAAACAAGTTTCCGTGGGTGGGTGAGAGACATTTTTTCGCTAAACTCCGAAATAAATTAGTGCTGCAGTTTGTCACAAGACTTGATATGTTAGAACAGTCAAAGTAGTTTTGTAAACAGCAAAGATGAATCGATTTGACCGTCAGTTGTGGCAGAGATTTATTGCGATCGCTCAACCTTACTTTTATCCTTTAGAGCCTGGGGGAGGCAGAATCTTTTTAGGATTAGTAGCGCTGTTGTTGATATTTCTCTTCGCTGCGATGTTTGTGTTCGTCAGCGCTGTATGTTTGGGTACTCAAGTCTTATTTCCAGAGGCTTTTAATGGAGTTGCGGCTGGTTTAGCTACTTTAATCAAAGGAATTATCTACTCACCGAAAATTGCGATCGTTGCTTTAATGCTAATCCTCCCGCTAGCTGCTTTTGTCTTTTTTAGAAGCAAGTTGATACCGCGCTGGAAACAGTGGATCATGTTAGCTCTGCTGCTATTTTTGTCGCTGTCTGTTAGCGGAATTAACGTAATCATTAGCTATATTAGTAATTTTTTCACGACAGCGCTGGCTGAAAAAGATCAGATTACTTTTTGGCGGTTTATGTGGGTTTATGCTGGAGTTTTTATTATCGCTACCCCGATAGTTGTTGTTTACGGGTATACGCAAGATAAACTGGGATTATACTGGCGAGAGTGGATGACTGATAGTTTCCTGGGTAGTTATTTTCAAAACCGCGCTTATTACGAAATCAATTCTCAGAAGAAAATCGACAATCCCGACCAGCGGATTGCTGAAGATATCAAATCTTTCACTAGCACAAGTTTAGAGTTTTTGCTGCTGATATTGGGATCAGTTATCGATATTATTTCTTTTACAGGCATTCTGTGGTCGATTTCCAAAGGTCTTTCGATCGGACTAATTATTTACGCTGTCTTTGGCACGACAGTTATGATATTTTTTGGCAAAAAGTTAATCTTTTTGAACTTCAATCAGCTCTCCACAGAGGCTGACTTTCGCTATGGATTGGTTCACATTCGGGACAATGCAGAATCAATTGCTTTTTACCGGGGAGAAGCACAGGAATCGGTTCAGGTAAAACACCGATTTTTAGCAGCAGTTCGGAACTTTAATTTCTTAATTGGTTGGCAGCGGAATCTGGGATATTTTAGAGTTAGCTATAGATATGCAACTTATATTATCCCGTCTTTATTCCTGGCTTCTATCTACTTTGCAGGTGAGATAAGATACGGCGATATTACTCAAGCTGAATTTGCTTTTCGTCAGGTTTCCGAAGCATTTTCTTTGGTGGTATATAGGATTGAAAGCTTGAGTTTTTTTGCAGCGGGCATTAATCGTTTAGCCACGTTTGATGAGGCTCTAAGAGATGAAAAAAGTGCTGTAAAACTAGACTTCAGAACAATCGATACAGTTATAAGTTCGCAATTGACACTGGAACACGTTACTTTAGATACTCCGAAGCAGCAAAAGACTTTGATTAGGGATTTGTCGGTAGCGGTGTCGCCAGGGGAAGGACTGTTAATTGTCGGTCAAAGCGGTGCTGGGAAGAGTTCTTTGCTGCGGGCAATTGCGGGTTTGTGGGACTCGGGAACGGGCCGTTTGGCACGACCGGAATTGGGGGAAATGCTGTTTTTGCCACAGCGTCCTTATATGATTTTGGGTAGTTTGCGATCGCAACTTTTGTATCCCAATACCAGCAGCGAGGTTGATGAGGAAAAATTGCGCCGCGTTTTGGCATCAGTAAATTTAGCAGATTTGCCAGACAGATTGGGCGGTTTTGATGCGGATTTAGATTGGAGTGAGATTTTGTCGCTGGGAGAACAGCAACGTTTAGCTTTTGCTAGGTTGTTATTGACGGAACCTAGATACGCTATTTTGGATGAGGCGACAAGTGCTTTGGATTTGAAGAACGAGCAACATTTATACGAGCAATTGCAAGCCACTAAAACTACGTTTGTGAGTGTCGGCCACCGAGTGAGTTTAGTGAAATATCACCAGCAGGTTTTGGAACTTGTGGGTGATGGGAGTTGGCGGCTGCTTTCTGCCCAAGAATACCGCGCTAGTGCGACAATTTTTGGCTGATACAGCGTTGCTTTCAAAAATTGTAAATTTACCCACCCGGTCTTTGGTTGGCGGTGGGTTGTGGTGCGGTTGGAGATTTATGGTTGGGTGCTATAAATTAAGCGCCGCGCCTCCACTCTACAATAGGTTTTACGGGTAGGGAAATAGCAACACTTAATGTCGCTCAACTCCCCGTTCCTCATACCATCTTAGATTAAAGAATTAAAGAATAGAAGAATTGGGAATGACTGATTGTGTATTGGTTTGGAGCTTGCCTACAGTTGCATTTTTTTTAACTGGTCTCACAATTGATAATTGGGTATAAATATCTAAAACTGCCCAAACAACAAAAAGCAAGCTGAACGTTGGTAGATTCGATTCAATTGCTCGCCCGCGAGAACTCACACAATATAATAGAAGATAGATTTTTTTAGTATAGGCGAGATTCCTACCTTGACTACTCCGATTCCTCAAAACTTTGTGCAAACGATCGCCAAACAGCGCGGCGTCACAGATGCCGAGTTAGAAACTGTGTTTATGGCTCTCGACGGTCAATCTACGGCGACGATCGCCACAAAGCTTGGCATTAGCGACATCGCCGTTCGCAAAAGACTCGGCGAAGTTTACAAAAAGTTTCAGATCGGGGGGAACGGCCCTGGAAAGCTTTCGGAATTGAGGCATCAGTTGCTGTTTTCATACCACACCGATCAGGGAACAAGCGATTTTAGTCGAGGTAAAGGCTCTCTATTGAAGATGGCGAGCCTCTCCGAGGGCTTCGCTAACGGACACCGACAGGAAGATTGGGGCCAAGCACCGGATGTTTCGGTTTTTTACGGACGGACTGAAGAATTAACTACTTTAAAGCAGTGGATTGTATCAGATAATTGTCGCCTGGTAGCGCTGCTGGGTTTGGCTGGTAGCGGCAAAACAACTCTGTCGGTGCAGTTGGCAAAACAGGTACAAAATGAGTTTGATTTTGTGATTTGGCGATCGCTGCGATCGGCACCCGCACCATCCGACTTCCTAGGGAGCTTAATTCAACTTTTTTCTAACCAACAAAAACCCGATGTACCCATCGACCTCAACAGCAAAATTTCGCGCTTGGTCGAGTATCTGCGGAAACACCGCTGTCTGGTAATTTTAGACGATTTTGAAGCGGTTCTCAGACCCGAAGAATTAGCGGGACACTACCGGGAAGGCTACGAAGGATATCGAGATTTAATTGTCCGGCTGTGTGAGGTCAATCACAATAGCTGTTTACTGCTAGTTAGTTCGGAAGAACCTACGGAACTGGCTTTGCTGGCGGGAGAAAAAGTGCGGTCTTTAAAACCTGCTATTTCCGAAGAAATAGCGCGGAAAATTTTCCAAGAAAAAGGTTTGTCGGCTCAACATCGAGAGTTGGAAATCTTGTTGTCCCGGTACGGGGGCAATCTGTTAGCATTAAAGATTGTAGCGACAACAATTAACGAGTTTTTCGAGGGAAATGTTTTAAAGCTTTTGGAAGCAACGGCGTTATTTATTGAAGAACATATCAGCAATTTGCTGGCGCAGCAGTTCGATCGAATGTCGAGTTCCGAACAAGATATTGCCTACTGGATTGCTATTGCTCAAAGCCAGATTTCCCTGGCAAGTTTACGAGAGCAGATGTTGGCCAATTCATCGCTGTCAGATTTGCTAAAAAATCTCGATTCTCTGGGTCGTCGATCGCTGATTGAAAAAATTAGTGAGGGCGGGGAAACTGTTTTTATGCTTCAGCCTTTGATCGTGCAATATGTGACCGACAGATTAGTCGATCGGATTCGAGCGGAGGTTTTGGAGACGGTTAAGACCCAAGGAATAGAAAGAATGCGGCTGTTGAAAACTCACAAATTGAGCATCAACATTCCTAAACGGAAAGGGGATAAAGGCGAACCAAGTAGCTCTATTTTAGCATTATTAAAAAATCGGTTGCAACTGTTGTTTTTGAAGACGACAGGCTCTGAAGAACCGCTAAATATCTTGAATAAAGTTGCCTCTGAACTGGAGGATAAATCGATTCTTGAGGTGGGATATGCTAGGGAGAATCTGGCGCAAATTATTTCAGAAATTCAGCGATAAGAAAAAAGCGATCGCCCTTTGACAAAAGCGATCGCCCAATTTTCAACAAAAACAGAATTCGATAAAATTATTTGACAATGCCAAAAACCGATGCAGATTCAGACCCGGTAATTTTGCCCAAAGTCGGCACTTTTGGAGCTTGGGCAATTTTGGGAACCAAAAATCCCTTCGCATAAATCTCAGGATTGTCTTGAGCGATTTGGATGTAAGATTGGCGGACTTCTGCGTTCACCGCCACAGTCTTCGCGTCGTAGACTTGCATGGCCATGTTGGGATAAAAACCAATGCCGACAATCGGTATCAAAAAGCAAAATGCGATCGCCACTTCCCGAGGTTTAGCATCAATAAACGGTGCATCACCAGGCAAAACGCAACTATTACCAAAACAAACCGCTTCATCCAGATTGTTTCTCTGATTCTGCAAATTTAGATCCTCAAGGTCGCAAGCCGCTAGTGTTCCACAGTTGTAAAATAACTGTCGCAGCATCGAGAGCAAATAAATCGGCGTCAAAATCAGTCCCACAGCAGCCAGGAACACTGTCACCGCCCGGAAAGAACTGCTGTACATATCGCTAGTTGCGACGCCCACAAAAACTGACAATTCGCTAGCAAAACCGCTCATTCCGGGGAGGGCCAAGGATGCCATGGCGCCTGCGGTAAACAAGGCAAACACTTTCGGCATGACTTTCCCAATCTCGCCCATCTCGTCCATGATCATTGTATGGGTGCGATCGTAAGTAACGCCAGCCAGGAAAAACAATACTGAGGCGATTAAACCGTGGGAAATCATTTGCAACAGCGCCCCGTTGATTCCCAAATCCGTGAAGGAAGCAATACCCAACAACACGAATCCCATGTGAGAAATCGACGAATTCGCTAAGCGGCGCTTCATGTTCGACTGGCCGAAGGAATTCAGCGCGCCGTAGATAATATTGACCACGCCGAGCACCGCCATAATCGGTGCAAAGTAAACGTGTGCTTGGGGAAGAAGTTCCAAATTCAGCCGAATCAGTCCGTATCCGCCCATTTTCAGCAATACGCCGGCCAGAATCATCGACACGGGAGAAGATGCTTCACCGTGGGCATCAGGTAGCCAAGTGTGGAAGGGGAAAATCGCCAGTTTCACGCCGAAGGCAATTAACAATCCCGCATAAAGCAGTAATTCTAAACCCAGTGGGTAGTCCTTCAAGCCTAGTTCTACCATGTCGAAGGTGGGGGTGCCTCCGCCGTAGAATGCCATTGCTAAGGCAGCTATCAAAATAAAGATGGAAGCGCCTGCGGTGTAAATCAAGAATTTGGTAGCTGCGTAGCGGCGGTTTTGTCCGCCCCAAATCGAGATTAGCAGGTACACCGGAATTAGTTCTAGTTCCCACACAATGAACAGCAGCATGATGTCTTGGGCGACGAAAACTCCTATTTGTGCGGAGTACATCACCAGCATCAGGAAGTAAAAGAGTCGTGGCTTGCGATCAACTTCCCAGGCTGCAAAGATTGATAGTGTCGTCACCAATCCCGCCAACAATACCAACGGAACTGACAGTCCGTCAACGGAAACAGACCAGTTGAGGCCTAAAGAAGGTATCCAGGGATATTGTTCTACGATTTGGAAACTAGAGATGCTTGGATCGTAATGAGTCCAAAACACCCAGCACATTAATACAAAATCTGCAATGCCTACGCCTAGGGCATACCAGCGAATGGTTTTGCCGTCTGTATCGGGCACAAAAGGGATGGCGAGGGAAGCTAGGAGGGGTAGGATGACAATTGCGGTCAGCCAAGGAAATTGATCCGCTACCATAGTGAGAATAAATACTTAGTTGGAAGTTACCAAAATTATAATACTAAATTTTATTAAAACTTAAGATTTATTCATAAATATTTTTTATATCCAGACAAATGCGGAGAAAAATATCACGAATTGCTACATACGTCAATTGATTTTCGATTTTTGATTTTCGATTCAGGACTTACGCACAACAAAATATAGCGTTTTGTAGGTGCCATCTGGCTGGGATTGAGCGTATTCTGGTAGATGGTTGCGTAAGCCCTGTCTATTAAGGGCGATCGTAAATTAGCTTTCAATCAGCGTTCAATCTGGATCAACTCCCAATTCGCGCAACTTAGCCGCCAATCGTTCAGCCCTTTGCCTTTCCTGGTCAGCCCTTTGACTTTCTTGCTCAGCCCTTTGCCTTTCTTGCTCAGCTTGTTCTGAACTCCACAGCAACAAATTACCTCGATCATCCCACCAACGCAGCCAGTTCATGGTTTGTCCCAACCTTTCCCCCGACCAAATCCCGAGATATAGTTCCAGTTGGGGAATCCACACCCGCCCCTGCTCATTGGCTGAATGTAAAACATACCGCCCATCTTGCAAATAGCGCACTTCTAAAATACCTTCGTAGGGGTCATAAGTGACATAAGTAGGTACTTGAAGAATCTGTTCGTAAAAGTGGAGTTTTCCATAGGGCGGAGTTGCTCTGACCGATAGTTCTCCTCCCTCTGCTTCTGAGAGAAACTCCATCACGATCGCCACATTAGCACCATCAGTATGAGGAGTATAACTACGGCGAATTACCCCCTCTGCTAGAGGATGCACTTGCGGCACATAAAACCAGTCTGGAGCTTTGACGACAATGTTTTTATTGATAGTTGCGACTAGCCCCAAATTAGAGCTAATCAGCATTTCTGACTGAATAAGTCCTGCAGCTCCCAGTGCATCGGTGAGAGCAGCCGCGAGAGAAGGTTGTTGAATATTTTCCACCGGATCGTCGGGTAATACGAAGTTAGCTGGTAGGGGTTCCCAGGTGACGGTTGGTTTGGCTTTGATAGACGGGGCTTCGAGTACCATTGTATTAACCCTCAACCAGCAATTTTTGTGTAAATTTATCTATATTAACTCAAGTTGCGAGTCATTGTAAAAACAAAGAAGGTTGAAAACTGATATAAGTATTCAGAGCGATCTAGATAAAGTCAAAAGCCGATCGCCAAAAGATGCAATTAAAGTACGATCGACTAATTGCGAGATCCATTTTTCCGGTATACCAGATTCTCCGTAAAAAGCCCCCGCCAACTGTCCGTAAACCGCACCAGTTGTATCCGCGTCGTCGCCCAAATTCACAGCCAACAAACAGCCTTCAGCAAAAGAAGAACTGTTGTAAAACGCCCAAAGTGCCGCCTCCAAAGACTTGACAACATAACCAGTACCTTTGATTTCAGGCGGTTGTCGCCGTTTAAAAGAACCCGCCGCAATCTCATCAATCTCTGCTACCAGGGGATTTTCTGCCCAATATCCCGAAATCGGACAATATCTTTCCGAAAGCAACACATCTTTAGCAACTCCATTCACAGCCCCCGCAATTAAAGCACCCAAATAACGGCAAGCATCCACACAAGTAGCAGCAGCGTGAGTAGTTCTCGAACTTTGTCCAGATTTTTCTATGACTTCCAAAGGATTTGTAGCATAAAACAAAGGCACGGGAGCCAAGCGCATAATCGAACCATTTCCAGCAGTCCCAGCATCGGTAGAACCGCAGTAAGGTTTTCTTGTATCTTCAAACTTCCAAAGTGCTTGTTGAACTGTATTGCCAATATCAAAACATTCACCAGTGCTGCTCAAATGTCCCTCTCGCTTCCACCGCAAGTATGTTTCTAACTGATGGACTGGATCGAAACCTTGTTTCTCAATCAAACTTTCAGCCAAACAAAGCGCCATCGAAGTATCGTCCGTCCACTCGCCCGGTTGCAATCGAAACGGGCCGCCGCCAACCATATCGTTAATAGGCGCAAACGTTCCAGGGCGACAGAACTCTAAAGTTGTTCCGAGAGCATCGCCAACTGCTAAACCGAGAAGACTGCCGCGATAACGTTCTATTTGTTGCATAACGTAATTGAAAATTAATAATTAGTAAGCTCTATTGAGTTCAAAATCATTTCTATCTGCATCTTATCTGCGTGTATAACAATCGATGCCCAACTTGTCAACTCTCTTTATCTCTTCTCTTAATTTTCTTTCTCTGTGTCAATAGCGCCCTCTGCGGTTCATTAAAACAAAATATCGTTCACAATCGATACCAAATTTGTGAACTTCTCTCATTCTCTCTTCTGAACTCTTAATTCTCTTTCTCTGCACCCTCTGCGCCCTCTGCGGTTCATTAAAACAAAATCTTGTTCACAAACGAAAGAGAATTGCCCTAGCTGTCGTTAAAAATAAAAAAACAAGACTTTTCCTCCCAAATGCTGAGGCAAAAGACGAGTCAGGCTAATATTGATGTTAACCTGTCCCTACCCGATATCAAACTGTCCCATGACACCCGATGCCTCCGCAGCCGCTGCTGCCGCCCCTCAATCAACACCCGAAGTCAGCTTGGAGCTGCAAGTCCGACTCAAAACCGAAGATGGACAGCTACTGTTGCTACTCCCCCCCGAAACCAATAGCGAACCCGCAACAGCCTCCGCCTCGACTTGGACTGAACTTTGGCAGCAGCTAAAAGTCAGGCTGAATGCAGGAGAACGCTTTTGGCAGCCAAACGCAGAAGTACAATTGATGGGGAGCGATCGACTTTTAGATATCCGCCAACTGCAAGAAATCGCTGATGCCCTCTCCGAAGTGGAACTGCAACTCAAACGAGTCCACACCAGTCGCCGCCAAACTGCCGTTGCTGCTGCTACGGCAGGCTATTGTGTAGAACAGCAGCCTCCGGTTTCTTCCCTGAATAAAGCCGCCGCTGAAAAACCTCAATCGCTGGCGGAACCTTTATATTTGCAGATGACAGTGCGATCGGGCGTAGAAATTCGCCATCCGGGTACCGTCGTACTTTTGGGAGACGTAAATCCAGGCGGATCAGTCATCGCCGGAGGCGATATCCTAGTTTGGGGCCGTTTGCGGGGAGTCGTGCACGCCGGTGCCGGTGGCAATACCAAAAGCGTGATTATGACCTTGCAGATGGAACCGATGGTGATTAGGATTGCTAAGTATGTTGCCAGAGGCCCAGAAACCTCACCCGCTCAGTTTTTCCCGGAAGTCGCCTATGTGACGCCTCAAGGGATTCGGATCGGTAGAGCCTCTGATTTTGACAAATCGCAGTTAGTCGGGGGTAATGAGTAATCGATAATGGGTAATTAGGAATTAGTAATGAGTAATTGGTAATACTCTTTCTCTTTCAGCCTGCACTTGATAATTTTTGCCTAGGCTAAATCAGTCACTAAAAGACGATTTAAAATTTAAGTGCAAATTCATAGAGAATTAGTAAAACAAGGAGAGTTGTGAGTTTATGAAGTAGGGGCAAAGGCTTTCGCCGTGCCACTACGGCGGGGGAGCGATAAGCGGGTGTCCTTCATAAACGTGGAATCTGCTGTTATTCAGTGAATTACAGATTGCTGCCAAATTACCAAAGAATAATTGCTAATTATCAACCAAGAATAATATCAATTACCCATTACCAATTACCCATTACCAATTCCTAATTACCAATTACTAATTCCCAATCACCAATTCCCAATAAATCAAAAATCGCTTATGGCTCGCATTATTGTTGTTACTTCAGGGAAAGGCGGGGTAGGAAAAACTACCTCCACAGCCAATCTCGGCATGGCTTTAGCTAAACGGGGGCGGAACGTTGCCGTAATTGATGCCGATTTCGGTCTCAGAAATTTAGACTTGCTGCTGGGCTTAGAAAATCGGATTGTTTACACGGCATTAGAAGTTCTCGCTGGAGAGTGTCGGTTAGAGCAAGCTTTGGTGAAAGACAAGCGGCAGCCGCGCTTGGTGCTGTTGCCGGCTGCCCAAACTCGGATGAAAGATGCCATCAGCGCCGAGCAAATGAAGCAGCTTGTGGGGATGTTGGGAGCCAAATACGACTATATTTTGATCGACTCTCCTGCTGGAATTGAACAAGGTTTTCAAAATGCGATCGCGCCGGCTCAAGAAGGGATAATTGTCACTACTCCCGAAATCGCTGCTGTCCGCGATGCCGATCGAGTCATCGGCCTGCTGGAAGCCAACAACGTCAAGAAAATCAACCTGATCGTCAACCGGATCAGACCCGCAATGGTGCTGGCAAATGATATGATGTCGGTACAAGACGTGCGGGAAATCCTCGCCATTCCGCTGTTAGGCGTCGTTCCCGACGACGAGCGCGTCATTGTTTCCACCAACCGAGGCGAACCATTAGTATTGTCGGAAACGGCCTCTTTAGCTGGAACTGCCTTCGACAATATTGCCCGCCGCTTAGAAGGCGAAAAAGTTGATTTTCTAGATCTCAATCCCCGTCGGGAAAACTTCTTTACTCGCCTCCGCAAGTTCTTAAATACTAAAATTATGTGATGTGCTCATTGGCGATCGATCTTTAACAGCAGCGACCGCATCACAAAAACTACCCCAAATTTTCCCCCAGTGACAGCAGTTCCCAAAAAGAATGAAACTGTAGACCAGCTCCAAACCAGACGGGAATCAGTGATTCCCCTATCGAAAATCGAAAATCGAAAATCGAAAATGGTATGACCTTTTCTATGCCTAACCCTTGACAAACCCGCCCGACCCATGATATATACACTTCTCGAACGACTTTTCCCGCGCACCCCTGACAACAGCCGCGACGAGGTAAAACGGCGCCTCAAACTGGTTCTAGCCCACGACCGCTCAGAACTCAGCCCAGAAATGGTTGAGTCGATGCGCCGAGAAATTCTAGAGGTGGTATCTCGCTACGTGGAAATCGATACCACCGGGTCTGAGTTCTCGCTGGAGAGCGACCAGCGGGCCACAGCACTAATTGCAAATCTCCCGATCCGGCGAGTCAGGCACGAACATCCACCGGAGAAGGTGTCCCAGAATGTGCCCCCGAATCGATCCGAAAATCGACCCGAATATGTACCGGAGTATGTAGTCGAAATTCTCCCCGACACTATAGAGTGATAGGGATTGAGATTTTATTGTCAGGGAAAGAGTTCGATTCGAGCCGATCGCCATTTAAATTAAACTATAGCAACCGCTTTCCTCGGTTAGAAAATAGACTACAATTAGTCGCCAGTTTTGCCGATCGATCGCGCCGACTTTTGGCTCCAAACTGTACATTTATACCTCCTTCATCAGGTCATCCCAGCGATCGAGTTAAATGGCATGAAGAAAATCGAAGTTGCTCAAGTGTTGGGAATCCGTCGCAACACCATCGACGCCACAAGTCGATGGTATTGCAACACAGGAGACTTCCAAGCGGAGGGCCTTGTGGAAACGCCCTGGTAAGGGTCACTTGCATCACAAAACACGGTCAAGTTCCGAGAGTTTGTCAAAATACACAAGCACAATAACCCAAGCTGAGATTACACAACTGTGGGAGGCAGGGCATGATTGCTTTGTACTCACACCCACAAAATAATTAAGAGTTGTAATCCCTATTGACATCGGCACAGTTAGCTAATATTCTTTTATTTAAGATTAAAAATTCTATAACTATTTCCAGCAAAAACTTAATAAAGTTTTCCAGTCCGCGCCTCCCTCCATAACCACTTCTAATAAAGAGGAAGATTGAATCATGGCCGTATCTCTGACCAAAGGACAACGGGTATCGCTTGAGAAAGTTTCACCCGGTCTCTCAGAAGTATTCATAGGACTGGGATGGGACGTTAAAGCTACAGACACGGGTTCTGACTTTGACCTAGACTCATCATTGTTCCTATTAGGTGCTAATGAAAAATTAATTTCTGACAATCACTTCATTTTTTATAACAATCTCACAAGTCCAGATCCAGACAAATCCGTGCAGCACATGGGAGATAATCTCACGGGGGCCGGCGAGGGGGATGATGAAGTTATCAAAATCAACCTCAAAAAAGTGCCTAATGATGTCCAAAAAATTCTTGTAACTGTAACCATCCATGAAGCACAGCAACGCCGTCAAAATTTTGGTCAGGTGCAAAATGCCTTCGTGCGGATCGTTAATGCCCAAACACAACAGGAAGCTGTTCGCTATGACCTTGTAGAAGATTATTCCATAGAGACAGCACTGATCATGGCTGAACTTTACCGGAAAGACGGTGAGTGGCGTCTCAATGCAGTGGGAGCCGGCTATCAAGGTGGTTTACAAGCATTACTCGATCGCTATAGCTAAAAGGTAAAACACATGGGAATTAACCTACAAAAAGGACAGCGCATCTCGCTTTCCAAAGAAGCGCCAGGGCTAACAAAACTGATCTGCGGATTAGGCTGGGATGTGGCGAAACGCTCCGGTGGAGGTTTGTTTGGGGCTTTTAGCAGTGCTCCAGATTATGACTTGGATGCCTCAGTGATTTGTTTAGATCGAAATGACAAAGTGAATGATATGACCAATATCGTTTATTTTGGCAATCTCTCCCACCGTTCAGGAGCTATTACGCATCTAGGTGATAATCTGACTGGAGCGGGAGAGGGAGATGACGAGCAAATTCTCGTCGATTTATCTCGAATTCCCTCGCAAATTGTTAAACTGGTTTTTACAGTTAACATTTATGATTGCATTGCACGCAAGCAAGACTTCGGACAAGTTCAAAATGCGTTTGTGCGTTTGGTTAATACGTCTAATAATCAAGAACTCGCAAAATATAACCTATCAGGTTCTGAATACAAAGGCATGACGGGGATGCTCATGGCAGAAATCTACAAGCATAATGATGAGTGGAAAATGGCGGCGATCGGTAACGGTGTTAAGGTTAATGGGTTACAGGAACTTGTGAAAACCTATGCTTAACAACTCCTTCGGTACATAGATGCTCCTTACTTCTTGGAATCAGACACAGAATCAATGTCTCTGTACGATCGCCTCGACTTAACCAAACACAATCGCAAGCTAAAACTCCCCCTCTCTCAACGCCTAAACCTGACTAAAACCCCCAAACTCCGCTGTCACGGCTGTCGTTCCCGTATCCAGCCTCAGTGGGAGTTTTGCCCTTCCTGTGGAAAAGTTCTAATTGATAATGATAGCGATTTTCGCCGTTGTATTTGGGTAGATGTATCAGGAATGGATGTCGCACCCGAAAATAAAGAAGCGATCTTTTCCCTACTGATGGACGCCTTCTCCAAACTCTACGGCGCATTTAGAAGCATCAAAGTATTTTTGACCTCTGATTCCCCCGATCCCAAAGAGTGGGGGGAAGACTTTACTCGTGTTTGTATATTCGCTGACAGCCAGCCGGTTGACTATCTCGGCGTGGCTAGCTTCAAGTCGGGAATGGTTACAGATCGGGCGATTATTCGGATTGACCAAGTATTCTATGCTTCCTACAATGCCAGCCTGAGTCTCAATCAACTATCTAACTTAATTGCAAATACCATTGCCCATGAAATAGGGCATACACTAGGACTCGATCATTCTGCACTTCCGACCGATGTCATGCACAATGGACTCGTTCATACTGTTCATAGTTTAATGCCTCCCTCATTTCATGCAGAGCAAATAAACTCAATGAACAATGCTATTCGCAGATATAAAGCCTTGAATAATTGATTGGCTAGAACCATAAAATAGCTGAATTTAGAGATCGAATTCCCCAGGATTAATGCCCACAGCATGGCAAGCTTCTTTGACAACCTTCTTTTCATCTTTGTCAAAATTACCATCGGCACCACCGATAATAATGCCAATTTGGATGACGGCACGACCTTGGTCTAGTTTTTTATTAAGTTTCCCTATCGCTTGGATAGCCTCAATTTTACCAAAATCGAAGTCTTGTGATAGCTTCTCACAATAAAAATCAAATTTTTGCTTCAACTCCGACGCCGGAAAAATTTGGAGTGTTTTATTGGAAATTATTAGAGCCGCCGTTTTTTGTCTTTCCTCGGTATTGATAGTGCCATCAGCAGCCGCAATCAATGCACATATTGCCATTGAGGCATCAGCAAAATCATTATTTTTAAACTTGGAAATATTGGTTTGCAGAGAATCATTGATTTGTGATACGTTCTGCTTTAATTTCTCCCAGAAAGTCATTTTTTATCCTGTTTGGTGAATGAGATATGATGTTTATGACCGGAGCCACAGTAATCTAAGCTGCTCTTAACTTGCCAAGCAATTGCCAGACCCCGTAAGATCCTTAACTTTATCAATTACACTCCTGTAGTGTATCATGGTTCTTGAGGTTTTAGATTAATCAAGTCAATATTCATAACTAATCGCTCTTTCACAGGTTTTTTCGTGGCCTATCTTACTTAATAACTAATCGCTCTTTCCAGAGGATCTTGTAACTGAAGTTCTAAGGGTCGGTCGGAGCGAATTTCTAAACCAGGTAACTCCTGTTTGACTAACATTTTTTCGCCTGTTTCAGCAGTTGCCAACGGCCAGAGTACCCAGCGGCTGCCTAGGGAAAGAGTGCTTAAAGTTGCAGAGTTTTGAGTCAGCCAAATTATCGGCAGTTTCGGCCGATTCTCAACCGCATCTTCCCCAGCATTAACCGCCGCTAAAGTTTCCAAAACTACCCGGTTCCCCGAAACGAGTCCAGTCCCGGCCGTCCAAAGTTTGACGTTTAACAGGCGCTTGCTAGCATAGAAGTAAAGAGACGCAGCTACAGTCACGGCTCGTTCAAATTCTTCTGGCTGCCACGCCGCAGCGCTGTCGAGAGCAATAATAATTTCTTGACCGCCGGCTGCAACTTCTAACTCTCTCACCCGCAGTTCTCCGTAGCGGGCGCTGGTGCGCCAGTGAATCAGGCGGGTGGGGTCTCCGTGGCGGTAAGGTCTCAGGTTGCGGGTGAGGCCTTCGGTAGCAGTTTGCGATCGACTGCGATTGTAAAATTGTGGGCTGTCTTCTTGACCGATGCGATCGATCAAAGGGCAAGTGCTCAACGGCAAAACTTGTGGATACACAACCGCCACCGCTTTGACTGGGCGGCTGCGTCGGCACCAAAACAACCCTAAAGGTGCCGCCGTCCTCAAGTTTACCTCTTGCCACCGATAGACCCCGCGCTGCCGCACTTCTAAATAGTATGTATCCTTGTATATACTGTTAGGCTCTATGACTTCGATCGGGCGGACGACGGGTTCTCCTAATACAAACGGCAAGATGTCTACCACTTGCAACAGAGTCTTAGGTTGGCGGGCGCGATTTTCGATTTCTAGTTCGACGGTGATTTGATCGCCCGCACTCACCGGTTCGATCGGGCGACGACGGACTTCCAAGGAACGGAGCGATTTTCCAGGCAGAACCGCCGCTACTCCCAACAGCGCCAAACCCCCACCGCTGAGCACGTACAGCCACCCAGACATTGTATTAGTCGCCGACCCAAAAAAGAAAACCGTCATCCCCGACAGCAGCCAACCCGCGTAGGCAGGGGTAACAGCACGATTTTCGAGCCAGTCGGCGATTTTGTGACCGATGTTCATAGGAGTTTAAATTGTTAATTACTCGATCGTCCTATCAAGCCTAATTGTAAAATATTCTCAGCATTTAACACCGAATTAGCTGCGAGCGATAAGATTAGAAATCGGGCATTTTTTCGCAATAAATCACATAGACCCACCCAAAAAATGGATACAAGCCCCCGACACTCCGTCAGGGTCGAGTCCCAAATTTTAGACTCTAGTTCCTGCTCCCAGATTAATCTGTGGAGAAAATCTAAAATCTCAAATCTAAAATCTAAAATAGACTGACTGGAGACAAAAAATGAACCCATTAAACAATCGTACACCCCTTCGACCAGAGGCTCAAGCCCGCCGCACACCGCCCCCGCCCCCGCCCTTGGCTGCAACTCCCGCGCCGCCTCCTGCACCAGCGCCGAGTGGGCCCCCCCCGGCCCAGCAGCGGTCTTCTGTTGAGACACCCGTCAGTACGATCGAACAAATGGTCAGAGATGCCCATAGCGTCTCGGCTTCCGACATTCACATTCGAGTCGGCCAAGTACCTCGATTTCGGATTCGTGGCGCGATGCAAGTAGCAACCGCCCACCCCAAAGTAACGCCAGAAATTTTTGAACAGTACCTAGCCGAAATTCTCACCCCCGAACAGCGAAAACAGTTTGCAACTACCAAGGAATTAGATTCAGCAATTTTTTACCCTGGCTTCGTGCGGTGTCGGCTAAACTGTTTTGATTCCCTCAGCGGCGGTGCGATGGTATTGCGGTTGATTAGTTTGGAAATACCTACTATCGATTCCTTGAGGTTGCCAGAAGTATTCAAAAGTATCATTTTGCGATCCCAGGGATTAATATTAGTTACGGGGCCTACAGGTTCGGGGAAATCGACAACCGTAGCTGCGATGATCGACCACCTCAATCAGATGGAGCAAAAGCACGTAGTTACAATTGAAGACCCGATCGAATTCATTCATCCCTCTAAAAAATGCTTGGTCAGCCAGCGGGAAGTCGGCTTGCATACCCATGAGTTTCAGCAGGCTTTGCGGGCCGTATTGCGTGAAGATCCCGATGTAATTCTCATCGGGGAAATGCGCGATCGCGTTACGATCAATACAGCGTTGCAAGCAGCTCAAACAGGTCACTTAGTATTGGGAACTCTCCACACTCGCAGTGCCATTAACGCTATTAACCGATTGTTGAACCTCTACCCGCCCGAGGAACAACAGGCGATGCGGATTCAAATTTGCGATTCTTTAGTAGCGGTAATTGCCCAACTTTTGCTGCCAACAGTTGACAACCGTCGGGTAGCAGTTCACGATATTTTGGTGAATACACCTGCCATGCACGATTACTTGATGAAAGGTGCTGATGATGAAGCTTTCCGATTAATGGAACATGATACTTACGAAGGAATGCAGATTATCAACCAGGGTCTTTACAAACTGGTGCTTGAAGGCAGAGTGACGATCGAAGAAGCGGCCAAAACTTCTCCCGAAGCCAGCGATTTAGACCGTCGCTTGCGAACAGGAGGCTACGATGTTGGGGACGCTCGTGGCTTTGAAGGCAGCAAAAAAGAACGCATTGTTCGCGCCTAGTAGCAGCACACATACAGGGGTAGGCACAGCAGGACTACCCCACCCCTCAAGTAACAAGATTTTTAGCAGACGGAAATATTTGATCGAGGCTTGTGTGCGTATTTTTACTTAAAACTCAACTGTGTTTAGTAACAAAAAATACATTCTAATTAAAGAGTAAAATGCTATAATCAATATCGAGTGTATTGTTAAGTTTTTTAAACGTAGACCCGAGTTTACATAAACTTTAAAATTGCGTGAAAACTCGCAGGTGATTGCAAAGAAATAGTAAAGATATGTTCCGAGTATTGCCAACAATCAGCAATTTAAGTATATAGTTGTAGTGACAAATTTTGGACAGAGAACATTTGGACTTTGCCGATATTTGCCGATGGCAGAAGTAAGCAGGTTAAAAAAGCGCTTAATAAAACTACAAGCAGAGCAGCTCGCGTCTCTTTCCGATTAAGTAGCTTTCAGTCTAAAAACTTCTAAAACCAAGCAGACTTTTAAAGATTCTGTCCCTCGAAAATTTGTTTAACAAGTCGCTTATCGGCAACAGTATTTCTAGAAATTAAAGGAGCCAAAAAAGTGAAGAGTGCATTTAACCAAAGAGAAGTTTTTGAAGGTGCCAGCAAAGCGGAAATAATTGAGCGCATCCAGCAGCTAGTTCCCCCGGGTTCCCCGGAACCGCAAGATCCTGAAATCCTCGCGACCTTAAAAACTCTCACCGCACAGCTAATCGCAGCCTATCAAGCCGACGGACAATTAGAAAGCGAACCTTTTAGCGACGTGCGCGATCGCACTATTCACCTATACGCATCCGCAGTCAGCAGCCAAATCAAAGGAAAAACCATCCTCATCACCGGTGGAGAAGGATGTGTCGGTCGTTTCTTAATCGAAAAACTCCTCGAATTAGGCGCAACTAAAATCATTTCCGCAGACAATGCCCGATGTCAAAACCCCGAAGAAAATCTCCCGCTTTTTAACAGAGAAGGTGCAGTAACTTTCTATGCCGCCGACATTCGCAACCTCGACGCGCTCAAACACATATTTGAGGTAGAAAAACCAGAAATTGTTTTTCACCTAGCAGCCCAGCGCCAACCCGGACTCGCTGAAATCAAAATCCGAGAAACAGTTACAACCAGCCTGTTAGGATGTAAACACGTCATCCAACTCTGCGAAGAATACGGCGTAGAACACTGCATCTTCTCTTCCACAGGCAAAACATCTCGATATTTTACAACCGAAGTTTACGCCGCCTCGAAGAAGTTTGCCGAATGGCAATTTGCCAAAGCAGCTCAAGAAGGAGATGTCACTTACGGGATGGTTCGCTTTACTCATATGTTGGAAAATAGCTTGTTCTGCGAGCAAATGTCCAAAAAAGTAGAGCAAGGTAAAACTGTCAACGTTCACGCTCCCCACCGCTACGTAACTGCTCAAAATCTTTTTGAAGCCGTACATTTATTGCTGAATTCTCTGGTTGTGTCCGTTCCCGGAAAACTGAAATTTGTTGCCGTAAGTAATCTCGGGTGGCCGACAGAAACTTTGGAAGTAGCTCTTTATAAAATTCTTGAATCAGGCAAAAATCTGCCGATTTATTTTCAAGGACTTTTGCCGGGATATGAAGAACCCTTTTTCCTTGGACAATTTGACTGGAAAAAGCCTACAGATATTCACCTCTTAATTAATGTTTTGGAAGATCCTTTTAGAAGTGTTAACGATACAGGCGACATGGTGAGTGTAGAATTAGCTCCTTTTTCTTTGCCCGTATTAGATAAACAAGTGTCGAAGCTGGAAAGCTTAATCATTGATCCAGATTTCCCGGAAGTGCAAATCAAGCACGCTCTTGTCGCAGCGGAAAAAGAAGTGATTGCTTCCTCTTTTGCGTGGAGTACCCCCGAAGAATTGTTGAAGATTTTGCAGTGGGGAATCAATCCCAAGAAATTGCAAGGTTACGGAACGGAAATCGCTGACTATAGCGAGATTATCGAACTCCTCCTGCAAGGAATCTGCGGGCGGCTTAACCAAGAAGTCTTGCACAGTGCTGGAGTTACTGCAGATGAGTTTGATGACTTAGTTGAGAGTCTTTGTACGCTGGATTCTATTCAAGCAGAAGTGGGATATTTGCGATCGGTGTCGCGATATCTCAGAGAATTTGCGCCCCCAGCACAGTTGAGCACCCAAAAATCTGAACCTTTTGCTGTCCGCGATGCAGCGTAGCTTAAAAATAGTTTTTAGTTGGAAGATTGCTTCCTGAGTGCCCACCCACAGGGGATAAATGAGTTATATCAATTCCGGTTGCACGAGCGAAATGATTGTTGACTGTTGACTGTTGACGGGCGGGTCGAAAAACTGAATGATTGAGTGTTAACTGTTGACTCGATTTTATTATTCCGAGGCAACCGGATTTGATGTTAAACATCGACTAAGTGTTTAGTTGATTAAAAATAGAACACTCAGAAACCTGGTTTCTTTTAGAAGCCGGGTTTCTTCAGTCTGGGCTTGTTTGAGGTTTAATTAAAGGGAGTGACTTAACATTTTCAGAATAGACATGATATGATATTATTTGCGACCGCACAACCGCAATCAAATTAATTGGTAGTGAGGACGCTAGTCCTAGTAGTTTTAGGAGGACTTAAGTCCTCACAACAAAGGCGATAACGGTGATTTTTTGCAGGCATGATAGGATGATGATACTTTAGATAGAGTGGCGCTGTGAGTTAACAAAGGTGCAATTAGATTAAATAAACTCAATGAACGCAACCAATAAAATAAAATTAAGGTACTAGAATTGTGGAAATTAATCAGCTACTGTTCCTATTGATTGATGTTGTGCTATTGGCGATCGCCCTGAGCCTTCTAATTCCCGTTGCAGTTCTATTTCTAGAATGCAGTGCAGCTTTCTTGTCCGGCCAGGGCGAGACAGCCGAAACTAAAGCACCCCGCCCCAAAGTAGTAGTTTTAATTCCCGCTTACAACGAAGCAGCAGGAATTGCCGCCACCATCTCCACCATATTGCCGCAGCTAACACCTCAAGACCGCCTGTTAGTGATTGCTGACAACTGCACGGACGCCACGGCAGAAATCGCCCGTAACTGCGGTGCAAGTGCGATCGAGCGCCAAGACACACAACGCAAGGGCAAAGGATACGCACTGGATTTTGGCTTGCAGTCGATCGAATCCGACCCCCCCGAAGTAGTCATCATGGTTGACGCAGACTGCATCTGTCAGCCCGACTCTATAGAAAAATTAGCCCGGGTTGCAGTTGCCGAACAAAGACCGGTGCAAGCAACTTATCTCATGGAACAGCCACCAAATCCTACTCCTAAAGATTCCATTTCTGCTTTAGCATTTCTTGTGAAAAACTTAGTTCGTCCCAGCGGATTAAAAAAGTTAGGATTCCCATCATTACTAACGGGTACTGGCATGGCTTTTCCCTGGTCGATAATTCGATCGGTTTCCTTAGCTAGCAGCAATATTGTTGAAGATATGCAGATGAGTTTGGATTTTGCGATCGCCGGACACCCAACAGTATTCTGCCCCGAAGCAAACGTCACCGGGTGTTTGCCACAGCAGCAGCAAGCAGCTAAAAGTCAAAGAACCAGATGGGAACACGGTCACATACAGACCTTGTTAACTCAAACTCCCCGGCTGACAGCAGCTTCAGTCCAGCAAAAACGTTTTGACTTATTGGCGATCGCCCTCGACTTATCCGTCCCTCCCCTATCGCTTTTAGTCGCTATTTGGCTAGCCACTTTTGCCGCCTCATTACTAGCAGCAACCATCGGAACATCGCCGATTCCTGCGATATTGTTAGCTGTACAAGGACTGCTAATTTTAGTTTCAATTGTCAGCGCTTGGGCAAAATTCGGGCGGGCCGACATTTCCGGTTCAACCCTTTTATCCGTACCTTTTTACATCCTTTGGAAAATCCCTTTGTATCTAGGTTTTATCCTGAAGCGGCAAACTAAATGGGTACGGACAGAACGCGATGTTTAGTATTCGGTAGGGTGCGTCAGCCAGATTCTCGATCAAACTCAAAAATCTCGTTTCTGACGCACCCTACGATGAATAAATCGGTAATTGACATGATATGCTACAATTACACAGCGTAGCTAAATAACAGTTCGCTGCAACTGACAGCAAAAGCAGCGAGAAGAGTTAACCGTGCAACGTAGCGGCTGCGGTTTAGCTAGATAGTTAGATAGCCGTTCTTAGGTGGTGGCAGTTTTGTCCACTGTTGAGTGTTCGAGTCTGTTTAGCTTAACAGTTGGGGTAGTGGAGAGCCTGAGTTTTTGGCTACGGTGCGATCGCCTCCAAGTTCCCGTTCTGCGTTTTTTTCCAGAGTTCCGTGAGAATCGGTCAGGGTGCATCTCACTTTTGCAAATATATGAAAAAAGCGCCAAAATGAAAAAGCTAGTAAAACTGTGAAAAAAGATGAG